>JBJEFO010000177.1:0-3502 GCA_051874135.1 Lysinibacillus sp. | reverse complement strand
ACAGTAACAGTTAAACAAAAAGCGTTAAAAATAGCGAAAAAAATATATGAATAAAGAGAAATGCGCTATAATGGCGTATAGATGTATTTTATAAGAAAAGAGGAACACAACAGTGAGATTAAGAAATAAGCCTTGGGCGTTAGAATATATAAATGAGCATCAAGATGTAATTATCCCAAACCCTGAGGATTATAAAGGTAAGTGGCATGAAGTGTTTGGCAATGACAATCCTGTACATATTGAAGTAGGTACAGGAAAAGGTCAATTCGTTTTAGGTATGGCAAAGCAAAATCCAAATATTAATTATATTGGGATTGAACTATTTGATAGTGTTATTGTCTGTGCATTAGAGCGTATTGTAGAAGCTGAAAAGCCAGCAAACTTACGCCTATTGAAAGTAAACGGGGCGAAGTTACAAGAGTATTTTGCAAAGGGCGATGTTGCCCGCGTATATTTGAATTTCTCGGATCCTTGGCCAAAGAAACGACATGCCAAACGTCGTCTAACGCACGAGGGGTTCCTGAAATTATATGAGTCGGTTTTAATCGATAACGGTGAAATTCATTTCAAAACGGACAACCGTGGACTATTTGAATATTCTTTAGTGAGCATGAATCAGTATGGTATGCGTTTAAATTATGTGTCATTAGATTTACACGCTGAAATGCCAGAAGATAATATCATGACGGAGTACGAAGAGAAGTTCTCGGCTAAAGGTCAACCTATTTATCGCTTAGAAAGTCAATTTCTAACGAAGTAGACTTGTTTGTACAAGGAAATGAGCCTTCAATGTTGAACACATTAAAAAGGTTAACCGATTTTTGTTTAAAATCGCAAGCTTTACTAAAAGTGTTTAGGGGGGATGTAGGATGGATCAACTATTATTTCACAACATGAAGCTTACGTGGCTTAACGGGGGTGTAACAGCACTTGATGGTGGTGCCATGTTTGGCGTTGTACCAAAAGCGCTGTGGTCACGTAAGTATCCTGTAAATGACAAAAACCAAATTGAATTAGCATGTGAACCAATTTTAATCCAGTACGAAGGAAAAAACTACTTAATCGATACGGGTGTTGGATTTGGCAAGCTAAACGAAAAACAACTTCGCAATTTTGGTGTATCAGAACAATCAACTATTTTTGAAAGTTTACAAGAGCTTGGACTAACAGCGAGCGATATTGATGCAGTGTTAATGACGCATATGCATTTTGATCATGCTGGTGGCTTAACGTACTGGGAAGGCGATGAGCTTGTGCCGACATTCCCAAATGCAACAATTTACGTGACACAGCCGGAGTGGGATGAGATGCGTAATCCAAATATTCGTTCACGTAACACGTATTGGAAAGAAAATTGGGAGCCAGTGCAACATCTTGTGAAAACTTACGAGGGTGAGCTGGAAGTAGCACCTGGTGTAAAGATGATTCATACAGGTGGGCATAGTGAAGGGCATGCCGTTATTCGCTTAGAGCAAAACGGAGAAGTGCTGTTACATATGGCAGATATTATGCCGACACATGCACATCAAAATCCGCTATGGGTATTAGCATATGATGATTATCCGATGACGAGCGTTTTCGCAAAAGAGCGCATTATGAAGGAAGCTTTAGAAAACGGCTATAAATTCATTTTCTATCATGATGCATACTACCGTATGATCCAGTGGGATGCAAGTGGTAAAGAAGTCGTTGATAGCTTAAAGCGTTCAACTGAATCATTAATTCCATTTAACTAAAAAAATCCGCGGTTGTCTGTAGAAAGAGGACCGCGGATTTCTGTTATAGTTTGCATGTGTTTTTAAAATAGGGTTTTCAGATGGCACTTAATTAGCTAACTTTAAATCGACAACAGCACCTGTACGGGCATCTGCTGCAAATTCGTATGTTTCCATTTCACCATCTTTAATACGAGAAATTCCGCCACGATACACAGGAATTTCTGTAAAGCCATTTGAGAAATTGTCAATTTTCATATAAATCCATGAACCGTCGATTGGCGAATCTTTTCTAAAATCTGTTTTTATATCCTCTAAAATATCGTTGGCCGATTTATAAGGCGATACTTTTTCCGTTACTTCTTTGATAATAATTGCTGCAGCTAAGCCAGTTACAACACCTAACACAAAATCACGTAATTTCATCTTAAGTCTCTCCTTTGTTTCATAGATAAATTGTAGTTTGCATCAGAAAAGACATCAAGTGCACATACTTTTTGCAAAACTTGAGTTTTTCTAATATTGTTACTTTATCATACATGAAAAAAGTTGTAAAAAGTCTGCCAATGTAAAAAAGGCCTTCAGCGTAGTTCTTAATAATTTTTCGGATTTCGAAATAAATAGTAAATTGTGTTATAATGAATAACGCATATTAACAATGAGGAGTTGTCTAGACGTGAATCAAGAGACAATGCAACTATTTAAAACGTTAACAGAATTGCCAGGTGCTCCTGGTGATGAACGTGCAGTACGCAATTTTATGCGTTCTGAGCTTGAAAAATATTCAGATGAAATCGTGCAAGATAATTTAGGTGGTATTTTCGGCGTACGCTATGCAGAGGATCAAAATGCACCAAAAATTTTAGTAGCTGGCCATATGGATGAGGTAGCATTCATGGTTACATCGATTACAGATAACGGTATGCTGCGTTTCCAAACGCTTGGCGGTTGGTGGAATCAAGTAATGCTAGCACAGCGCGTAACAGTGTATGCAGGCGAGCGTGAAATTCCGGGGGTTATTGCATCCATTCCGCCACATCTTTTAACAGATGCAGAGCGTGCTAAACCAATGGATATGAAAAATATGCTTATTGATATCGGTGCAGACAATAAAGATGATGCAATGGCAATGGGTGTACGTCCAGGTCAATCGATTATTCCAGTTTGTCCGTTTACGCCAATGGCAAATCCGAAAAAGATTATGGCTAAAGCATGGGATAACCGCTATGGTTGTGGACTTGCGATTGAACTGTTAAAAGAACTAAAAGATGAAAAAGTGGCGAGTCATTTATACTCAGGTGCAAACGTGATGGAAGAAGTAGGACTTCGAGGCGCACAAGTTTCAGCGAATATGATTAAGCCAGATTTATTTTTCGCATTAGACGCTTCACCAGCAAATGATACGTCAGGTGACAAAAATCAATTCGGTCAATTAGGAAAAGGTCCGTTATTACGCATTTTCGATCGTACAATGGTTACTCACCGCGGCATGCGAGAATTTGTGTTAGATACAGCAGAGTCAAACAACATTCCGTACCAATATTTCGTATCACCAGGCGGTACAGATGCAGGACGTGTGCATACGGCGAATGACGGCATTCCTTCAGCAGTTATCGGTATTTGCTCACGTTATATTCATACATCCGCTTCTATCATTCATATAGACGATTATGCAGCAGCGAAAGAGCTAATCGTAAAACTTGTACAATCAGCAAATAAATCAACAATAGACGCAATTCGTTCAAATGTATAAAATAGAGAAGATGCTCATTACGGGCATCTTTTTT
>JBJEFO010000176.1:13901-15504 GCA_051874135.1 Lysinibacillus sp. | reverse complement strand
GAAAAGTAGTCTTCTTGTAACTCTTCTCTTAAAATAGCCGCAACCTTTTGTGCATTGTAATAACCTTTTTCAATGAGCTGTGTTTGTACACGTTTTGCCATGTTGTACAGTTGATGACTATATCCCTCCCCATATTCCAACTCATCCACAAGATCTATATACATTTCCCACAATGCCTTTTCATCCGCCTCTAATATCGTGCGGCACGTTTGAATAAAATCGGCTTTTACATGTTTTTCGAATTGATCTGCGTGTTGCACTAATAACTTCGTCCGTATTTTTCCAACATATTTATAAAGCAATGGTTTTTGTAGTCGTGGTGCGGTATTGAGCAATTGAACTAAAATCGGAATTGAGCGCTCGTCTAAACTTTCAATATTGTTTGGTAGCGTAGAAATAAGTTTCGTAGAATCAACTTGTAGCACTTTTTCTAGTTGCTCATTCACTAATTCCGATGGTATGTACGGAAATTCATTAGTCATAAAACGGATAAACGCTCTTACAATCGGATCCTCATCCTGAATATGCTTCCTAACCATTTGTAAAAATTGTTCCATTAGCTCGTACTTCCTCTCTTTATTATTGTAGTAAATACCTTCTATTATTTACATTAGAAACATTTAGGAAATTTCTCTGTAAGTTGACATAATATTTACGCGGTTCTTTTATTAATCTCCGCCGCCGCCATCACCGCCATCTCCTCCAAAATCATCAAGCCCTTGCAAAAACATGTCTGTAAAGTCGATATCGTATTTTGGCAAGTCGCCGAATGCTTCATTTGATGTGTAAATTTGTGTTGCAATGAGTAATGTATTTTCATATTTCGGATTCGCCTTAATGACTTTGCAAATGTCATCATGGATTTTATTGAGTGCTGGGAATTCAGTTATTTCAAATTTCGCAAGTGCCAGCAAGCAAACAACACTGTAATGACGTGGCTCTAGCTTAGAGTTGGCTGTTTGAATAATCGTCGCAAGTTCTTTCACCTTAGCCCAAGTTGGATCATGAAATGTTCCTGTCCCCATCGTTAATAGGAAAGCAGCCTGTTTTGTTTCTCCCCCGCGCTTCCATTTTAAATCGATTAGTCGACTATAATAGCGCTCATATGTAGTGGCTAGTTCTTGTGCTGATTCCGCTCGTGTTGCCAACAGTGCACACTGCGACAACGTGTGCGTCGAATATTTCAAGCTCGGCTGTTTGGCTAAAGCCCCTTTTAATTCATTCATTTTCTGTACATGCTCATCATCTTTTATGTAAATTGCCGCAATATAGGAATCTTCTACATTTGCAAGCTTTGGTTTCGGTAGCATACTTTGCTGCTTGAGTGCCTGCACCACCTTTTCTGGCTCCTTAGCAAATTGCACATAATATGCATGCCCGATTTTTATACTACTACGTGGTGTGCTATACCATTTCGTGTTTACCTTAACGTGTTTTTGTACTTCCTCATAATCATAATAATAAAAACGGATACCTTTTAACGTAAGTTGTATCGCCATCTTCTTGGCATACCTTTCCCCATCCCCGCCAAAATACAGGCGAATCTTTTCTACGTTATCTACATATAATTGTAATTTTTCGTTCATCACTCACACCCCTTTTA
>JBJEFO010000176.1:0-13801 GCA_051874135.1 Lysinibacillus sp. | reverse complement strand
ATTTACGCGCTTTGGCCACACTTTTACGTGTTTCACCTAATTTATCCCACAAATAAAAACACCCACGTCACCGTGAGTGCTTTCATACTTAGTTATTAATATACTTTTCAAATACCGCGCCGAAGTCTTTTTTCGTATAAGCTTCTTTATTTTGTACGAGCCAGTCGTATGAGAATTTCGTAATTTGTTCAAAGGCAGTAGCCGGCGAAACATCGTCACTACCCATGCGACCAAGTGAAGTCGAGGCAAGCGTTAAGCTTTGTTTGGCAGCCTCTAGTTTGTAGGTGTTTTCCTTTTGTTCCAATGAAATCGCATGGAGTGCTTTATACAAGTCCTTAATTTCACTTAAAAACTTTTTATGAATATCAATCGACAACGGTACATTGCCAATCGTAAATTTAATTTCTACGTCAAGATCAATTGTCCCTGCTGTTTCAAGTAATACATCTTCAATTGTGTTGTACTCGTAATCGTAGCGACGAAGTAAACGTTTTTTGCTAATCGCGTTTTCCCCGTCCACGTGGATTAACCCGTAGTTCGTAAAGCAATATTCGTCGGCCTTTGTTTTAATTAAGAAATAAATTTTCTCATCGACTTCTGAAAAAATGAAATCATCTGAATCTGTCTTGTCAAAATCTGAGCTCGGTACGACGATTCCGATATCGGATAAACCGAGCGCATCTGAAGCAAATTTCTTGAACATATGACAACCTCCTTTAATTGTATAGTAATTATACTGATGCTACTTCGAAAAAGTTTCAATAAAAAATACCGCCCACAAAACGTGAACGGCATTGAAACTTACATATCTTTCTTCCACAGCTTACCTGGCCAGTATGATAGTCGACCGAATACTGTAATTAGTGCTGGTACTAATAGCGGACGTACGATGAATGTATCGAGTAATACGCCGAGCGCTGTAACGATACCGAATTGTACTAATAATTGAATCGGCAATGTTGCAAGAACGCCGAATGTACCGGCTAAAATTAACCCCGCCGATGTAATTACTGCGCCTGTAGAAGCAACACCTTTGGCAATCGATTCTTTATGACCGAGACCGCGCTTACGGTTTTTCCAAACGTCTGAAATCATAAAGATGTTGTAGTCATTACCGAGCGCGATAATAAATACGAAACTATATAGCGGAATGGAGCTTGCCATCGCCTCATGACCAAGAACACCCGTAATAATTAACCAACCAGCACCTAAAGCAGCAAAGAACGAGATGATTACTGTCGCCATTAACTGAATCGATGTCACTAATGCGCGTAAGTAAATAACTAACACTAAGAAAATAATAATAATCATGACCGGTTCAATAATGCGTTCATCGGCTGCTTGCACATCACGTGCATCGATTTGCTCGCTCGTTTCGCCACCAATCCAGAAGTTTGCTTCACCGATCTCGACGTCAGCTAAAATGTCCTTCATATCTTCTTTCATTTGCTCAACGTCATCCATCGCTTCATTTGAATATGGATTTTTATTTAAATCCACTTCATATAGCTGATAGTTCGCATTTTTTTCACCTATTTGTACATCGCCAACAACCGCTACATATGGCAGTGACGCAAGCTCTTCAGCAATATTAATGTTTTTGCCTTCTGTATCGACAATAACTTTCACCGGTGCTAGTTCACCTGCTGTGAAGTTTTCCTCAATTAACGTGAATCCCTCTACGGAATCCATATCATCTGGGAACGAAGACAACAAATCATAATTGTACTTAATATTTGTAGAAATAAAGGCAAGCGTAATTAAAATAGTCCCTGTCAAAATAATAACTAACCACGGATTATTTGTCGCAAAGTTCCCTACCCCTAGCATAAAGCGGTGATTTTGTTTCGCTTCTTTATATGGTTTATTTTTTTGCGCGGCATATTCTTTCACCATTTCTGTCGTACGTGGGATAAATGGCCAAAATGCAGCGCGTCCTAAAATTGCAAGTACAGCTGGTAATAATGTAATAACCGCAAAACCTGTTATTAATACCCCTAAACTAAATGGTACAGCGAAACGTTGGAAAGCACCGTAATCTGCTAAACCTAATGTCGCTAAACCAATAACAACCGTTAAACCACTCATAACGATGGCGCCTGTTGATTCACGAACCGCTTTCGCTAAAGCGAAGAATTTGTTTTCTTCCTCTAATAATGTATCGCGGTAGCGGGTAATTAAGAATAAACAGTAGTCTGTTCCTGCACCGAATAGTAGCACAATCATAATGGCAATCGATTGTGCATCTTTATCGATCCAACCACTTTCCGCCATCCAACCGAGTACCGGACTTACTACTAAATACGCAATACTTACAACAACTAACGGAATAACTGCTAAAATCGGCGAACGATAAATTACAAGTAAAATAACTAAAATAATAATAACGGTTGCCGTCATTAATTTGAAATCAGCTGAAGCAAATAAATCCGTTGCATCTACTGAAATACCAGCAGGACCAGAGAAGCGTGCATGTAAACCAGCTTCACTTAAACTTTCCGTATCATACGGATTTTCACCTGTAATGTCTTCCGTAATTACTTTAAGTTCCTCATAGTTTTCCTTTAGCATATCTGTATCAATCGTTTCTTCAAAGAAAATCGGCGTCACAATTGATTTGCCGTTTTCCGACACGGACCCCATTAATGCTTGTGGTGGTAGCTGTGCAAATGGTGGGATCGATTGTTGCTTTTGTAGCGGATTTTCTGCTAGTTCGCCATATAAGCTTTGAATGTTTTGTATATCGGACAATTCAAGTCCAGCGTCTTTATACCAAACAATGAGTAACGGTAAGCCAGCATCTGATGAAAATTGTTCATCAATGATTGTGCCCGCCTCCATTGACATTTCATCTTCAGGCAAATCTTCACCTGAATAATTTTCAACACTATTCACTTGCGGGAAAATAAAGGCAAGAACGACTGCAAAAGCAATCCATAAACCGAGTACAATCCATCTCGATTTTTTTCCGCCCATAATTTCACCCCAACGTTCAAGTGGGTGTTTTTTCATGTAATATCCCCTTTTCTATTGGTATATTTTCGATAACATTAAAATCCCTTCCTACTATTGCGATACATTTTTACATTTGTACGATTGGCTTTGGTACATTTCCTGTCCGTTGCTGTACGTTCACTTTCGGCAATGGCTTTACTGGGAACAGTGCCTTGTTATCTTGTGCTAGAATACTATTTGCCGTTATACGCGCTGATTCTAAAATAATCGGTAAGCCGCTTCCCGGATGTGTGCCACCGCCAACTAACCAACAATGATCTAGCTCTTCAAATTTATTACGCGGGCGGAAGGCAAGCATTTGTGTTAATTGGTGACCGAGATTAAACGTAGCACCTTTATACACACTAATATCATTCTCCCAATCTTTTGGCGTAATCATACGTTCTTCTTCAATAAGTGCAATAAGATTTGGTTCGCCTAGCTTTTCGGCTACCATATCAATAACCATTTCACGGAATTCGCCCGCTACGCTATCCCAATCGATACCGCTCGTATTATTTGGTACAGGTACTAAAATATACAGCGTCGACTTTCCTGCTGGTGCAACAGTTGGATCCGTTACGACTGCATTTTGAATATAAATAGAAGGATCTTCCGATAACAGTTTTGCATTCGTAATTTCTTCTACATTTTTACGGTAATCCTTCGCAAACCAAATCGTATGGTGTGGTAAATCCTCAAATCGCTTATTTACACCGAGATAAAGCATAAATGTTGAACACGACAATGGCTTCTTCTCCATCTTTTCCGGTGTGTATTTTTTTAATACACCTGGATCCACCATCTTTGTCATCACATGGCCAAAATCACCATTGACAACGACTTCATCCGCCTGCACATAGTCGCCGTTTTCAAGTGCAACGCCTGTTACTTGGCGACCAGATGTCATTAGCTTTTTCACACCGCAACTCGTATGAATCGTAACGCCCATCTCTCGTGCTACTTGTGCCATCGCCTGTGTTAAACGATTTAATCCACCTTTAACGTGATATACCCCGTAAGCATGCTCAATATAAGAAAGAATCGAAAATGCACCCGGACTTTCCCACGGTGACATACCAAGGTATTTTGACTGGAACGTAAAGGCTAGCTGTAACTCTTCATCTTTAAAGAATTGCGATAGCGTATCGACAAGGGACTTCCCGATTTCTAACTCTCCAACCGCTTTTAACACATGTGGCTTTAGCATATCTGTAAAGCGATTCATCGGCGATTGCAAAACCGGCGCTAATACTTTCAGCTTTTTCCCTGTTCGCTCTATATACTTTTCGTACCCTCCCTCATTACCTGGGAAAAGCTCGTTAATCTGGCGCACCATTTCTGCACTATTGCGCGTCATTTTAATTTTCTTATCATGGAAAATGAGTTCATACATCGGATCCAAATCATAAAGCTCCACATAATCGTGTAAATTACGTCCTGTTACTTCGAAAATCTCTTCCGCAATGTACAACATATTTAAAAACGTCGGACCCATATCAAATTTGTAATTACCTAAACGGATTTCACTTGTGCGCCCCCCAACATACGGTTGTTTCTCATAAACTTGAACTTCATATCCTTTATGTGCAAGCAGCATAGCCGCCGCTAATCCTCCTGGGCCTGCTCCAACAATAACAATTTTCTTCATAACCCAATCCCCCTCAATAAAACGCCGAAACGTTGTACAAATAAAGTATAGTTCTCTTCTGTTTTGTATAACCTTTTAACTGTACCAAGAAACTTTTTCGTATTTTCCGGTGTCATTTCTGCGTTTTTTATTGTATTATCATCATATGTTATACAAACATTATACAAAAGTTGTACAACGTTTGACAAGTAAAACATTTTTCTGTTGAATGTTAGTAATGAGGAACATTATGCACGGACAGAAGTTTTAGTGAATTTTTAACGTAAATCGAGGCGATGAAATGAATAGAAAATTAACTTACTCCATTCAGCAAGTAGCTGAAATGACAGGTTTGTCTAAGCAAGTCATACGGAAATGGGAAGATCGCTACGGCATTATTACCCCGCAGCGACTTGATAACGGTTATCGGATTTATAGCGAAGAAGAAGTGGCGCTTTTGAAAAAAATTATTAAGCTAACAGAAGCTGGACATTCGGTGAAACAGGCGGCGATCCTTGTACAACAACAACCTGAGGATAACACCGAAAATCGAGAGACGCTTACAGATCAAACGGATCATTTTTTATTGGCGCTAGAGGAAGCAGGCGCAGTAGCTGATGATAAAAAAATCATGCATTTATTAGAGCAAGCACATCATTTATTTGGTGTTGAAGTGACGATGGAGCAAATTATTGTACCGTTTTTACGACGAATCGGTGAGCTGTGGTGTGAGAAAAAATGGGGCGAATATCAGGAAGCTGTTAGCAGTCAAACAATACGCGACTTTTTAGCGAATTTGCGCCGTCATTTTTATATCCCTGAAAATGCACCACTCGTTGTAGGTAGCTGCTTACCGAATGAGCGTCATGAAATTCCGATGCAAATTTTACTTGTCCAATGTATGTTGCGCGGCTATCGTACGTTAATGCTCGGCCCATCTCCGGCCCCTACTGCGATTGAATCAACTGTAACCCTTGCCAGCCCTGCTATCGTGTTATTAACCGCTTCTACACATGCTGTCTGGGAAGATAACGGAAAAACATTGCAAGCACTCGATGCTTTCGCTAAAACAATGCCACATATAAAATTTTTCATCGGCGGTGCTGGCGTAAAGGAGATGGTTCAACAATTTGAACTGGAAGCGATTCAAGAAGCACATTCTTTACATGAAGTATTTTCAAAAACAGAAAAGGTGTAGCAGGAGATCATTCATTCTCTTGCTACACCTTTTGTTATGGAGATTATTGGGTTGTTCGCGTAAAAACACCCAAAATCCATGCAAATAATAGAATCCCCTTCCCCAATATAATCAATTTCCAACAATGTAACATATAATCTATTTTCCTTAATATATTATAAATAGTTGGGTTTTTAAGAGACGATTTATAAGAACAAAATAGCAAGGAGGAGGAATAATTGGGACAGTTAAATGAACCTACTCTAACGAATAAAAAAGAATTGTTTTCAGCTGAAAATGCACTAAATAGTGACTTTTGTGACACCTTGGTAGCGCAACTGCACAAAAATATACTTGGTGAAAAACTATCAAAAGAAATATATGAGTCCTATTTTTTATTATTCGATCGCCAATACAAAACAGAGGAAATTCAATATTTAATCGAAATCCTTGAAATGCAAGCAAACGAAATTATTCGCTCACGATCATCTTATTTTACTTTATGTGGTGTGCTACTCACCGTATTAGGTGGAATTCTCGCCATTATTAATAGCAAATTTTTAAGCGGGATAACGGATATGCAAATCTTTATTGTTGTCTTCTTTAGCTTTAATATTGCGATTCTCTGTATTTCTTATTTGGTCGAACGGGAATACAAAAAAGTAAATGAAGTTATTCGATTGCTTAAGTATTATTTAATTTTTTATCGGTAAAAATAAATCGATGCACTAAAACAAGGGTACCACTTTATGTGCGGTACCCCTTTTCGTTTTATTTATCTATTTTTCCTTCTTATAGTGCTTTTCTGTTCCATCTGCAAAACGGACTTCTAAATCAAATTGTCGGTAATCCTCTGACAAATTGAACGCTTTTAATACTTCCCTAATCACTTCATCTTCTGATGTATCTTTATTAAATTTGAATGTTCGGAATACAGATTCCATTCGATCGTATGCGTCGTTCCCGTAGTAGCGATTATTATTTACATCATCTTCATACGAAGCCTCTACACCCGACTGTTCATTTTCATACTCTACATCAAAGTCTTGCCCGTTTGCGTAGTCAACATCTAATGAAAAATGAGTAAAGTCAAAGGCATTATTATTGGCTTTCGTTACGGCCTTGTTGCCATTTGTCGCTCCCTCACCGTTCATATTGTTGTTTGTAGTACCATTATTATTTGTAGTACCATCATTTGTAGTACCATCATTTGTAGTGCCATTGTTAGTAGTACCGTTGTGATTTGTAGTTCCTTCAGTAGGCGCATTTTCGGGTTTATTTGTTACCTCATCATTATTATTATTCCCACACGCCGCCAACAGCCATAAACTTAACGGAATAGCTAACCACTTCATGTTCTTCATTTTTTGCCTCATCCTTTCTTGTCTAATCGAGTCTTTATATTTATGCCCAAATATTAATTTTTCATTATCAATTGAAGAAAAAATTTTTTAATGTATTTTTAGGAAAACGAATTTTAATTAAGGTTGTTTTGTATTTTACTGGATAAAAAAAGCCACTCCAACATTGTTGAAGTGACCAATCATTTATTCGCCAAAAATCGTTACGATTTCTGCTGATGTTTTGCGTGCTTTGCCTTTTGGTAGCTCATCAAAATAACCGAATTGTAACATCGCAACAACACGTTCACCTTGTGCTACTTTTAATGCTTCGCGGAATTTTGGTGCATCTAAGAAAGGAGGTGTTTTCCAGCAAGCACCAATGCCTTTATCCCATGCAAGTAATTGCATATTTTGAATAAAGCTCGCCGCTGCACCGTAATCTTCAAGACGCTCTTTTTGACGTACATCTTCTGGTACGATGACAAATATATATCCACCTGGTAACGTGAATTTCTGCATTTGTTTTGCAATTTCTTCCGATGACATCTCTTTCCATTTAGGAAGCGTTAAATCACGTAATAATTCATGTAGCTTCTCCAATTCTGGACCACATGCCATTACTAAACGCCAAGGCTCACGATTACCATGATTTGGTGCCCATACAGCATCATCAATAATATTTAATAAATCTTCACGGTCTACTGGTTGACCGTTAAACAATTTAATCGAACGTCGACCGATAATAGCCTCTTTAACAGATAACGATTGTTCATGCATTTCGCAAATCTCTCCTTAAAGAAAAATAGAAAATATACTATTTTGATTAATTGGATTCATTTTCCCTTATAACCAACCTTAACATAATTTGAATTGTTTTGAAATATAATTAAACTCTAATATTTTAATACAAATTTGATTTCTTAGTAATATTTACGTCACTTTTTGCAGTTAAACAAATAATATTTCCCTATAGCGTTATTAATTAAACACATCACTTATTTTATAAAAATAGTATTTAATATTCGGTGTATATGCCCCTGAATTCGTGTATTGATAAGGTCTGTTTTCGCTATCATTCGTATGTGCATGTACGTGTGGAATACCGTTTCTTATACTTGTCACAATTGTACTATGATTAATCACGCCATTGCCTTGAAAATCATAAAAAATGACATCGCCAATTTCAAGCTCCGAAACCGAGCTAACTTGTTTCGCTGTGAGCCCGCGCCTAGAAGTTTCTAGATACCACCGTAAACTATGCGAAACGGACCAGCTATAACTCCAAGTCTCATTTGGATAATGTCCGTCTCTTCCACTTCTCCAACCGCCCGTAATCCACCAACCAGTTCCTCGATTTGGCGCTCCCCTCATCGGGGCACCTCCTGCAAGCAAACATTGCGAAATAAAATTCGTGCAATCTACTGCAAATGCCGGAAAGTTTGGATTACGTCCATCCCACCATCGCTTCGCATATTCCACAGCTGCTTGACGATTATAATACGTCGAAATACAGATCCCCCTTTATTCGTTCTATCTATATTTTATATGCCTCGTAGTTAATTGATATTTTCCCGCCTTTTTACGCATATTCACGAAAATATCTTAATATATCATTCATAATTTGATGTGTCTGAAATAAACAAATCTTCTGTAGTTTTGTTACAATATAATATAACGAGAAGGGCGTAAAGGGGATGATGACATGAAGCAGCATGCAGAGAAAGAGATACTAATGCCTACATCGCTTTGTGATAAGAAAGGTAACTTAAATCCTGAGGCAATTGGCTATGCACGAAAACCAATTATCGACTGCAATTTAAGCGGTCATTTTATGCGTAAAAAGAAATGGAATTATTGGTGTGTATACGGGGAAGATATTTTATTTTCCGCAACAATTAGCCACCTGGACTATGCAGCTGTTTGCTTTGTGTATTTTCTCGAATATGAAACACAACGTTATTTTGAAAAAACAGTTTTAATTCCACTTGGTACAAAAGTAAAAATGTCAACACAGGTGCTTGAAACAGTGACCTTTGCCAATAGTGAATTGCGCATCCATATGTCTCATTTTGATGGCGATACACATTTATCTGTCATATGCCCAGACTTTGATGGTGAGCGCTTGCAGGCAGAGCTAACGATTCATCACCCTGCTACTGACGACTCACTCAATGTTGTCATTCCGTGGAGTCGTCAAATGTTTCAATTTACAGCGAAGCACCATACACTACCGACAACGGGCACTGTGAAAATCGGCAATCGTCGCTACACATTTAATGAAGAAGAAAGCTATGCAGTTCTCGACTACGGACGAGGAGTTTGGCCTCGTGAAGCAACGTGGAATTGGGGAATGGCCAGTCAACGCATGCGTGGTCGTCGCATCGGTTTAAACTTCGGTGGCAAATGGACGGACGGCACAGGCATGACGGAAAATGCAATCTTTGTAGACGGCGTAATGACTAAAATTCACGAGGACGTAATATTTGAGTATGACCGAAATAATTTTATGAAACCGTGGACGATTCGCTCAAAATTTAGTGAAACGGTCAATTTAACGTTCACTCCATTTTTTGAACGTGTTGCTAAAACCGATGCAAAACTAATTTATTCCGAAGTTCATCAAATGATTGGCTACTACAATGGCATTGTAAAACTCGAAAATTGCTCTCTGCGCATTAGTCAAATGATGGGCTGTGTAGAGGAACATATCGCAAAATGGTAATCGTATTCCCCTTTTATTTCTTAGGACGTATTGTACCTGTAATAGAGGGGGATTTTTTTGTTAATGAATAGAAGGAAGAAAATCGTCTCTCGATTTCCTTCCTTCTTCTTACTTATTCTGCAATTTCACTCTGTTTATGAAGTACTATCCCCGTTGCCAATCCAATAAGCAAAACTACACTAAGTGCAACAAATATTGAGTTAATAAATATCATCACTTCATCACCTCATTATCCAAATTTTAAAAAAGATTTCGTTGAATTTATAATACCATATATAGTAGTATGGAACTCTGATTTCAACGGCGACAGGAGGGGAATTTTGATGATACAACAGCATCCGGATTATAAAACAGAAGCTGCACGACTAGCTGAAACGAAAAATTATATGGAAATTATTTTGGCACAATCGGAAAGTGACTTAAAATCTTCGCAACATAATATTCGATCCGCTATGGCGAACTTAGAGTATATCGATTCCAGTGATAGCTATTTAAATATATTAACAAACTCACGCTTTTTCGAGATGGCACGCAACCAAAAAGAAGCGTTAGAAGCTGTCATGAACAAGCCTTATTTTGCGCGTATTCATTTTCAACGTGAGGGCGAGCCTGAAGAACTTTTATATATTGGAAAAACATCTTTATTCCATCGTGACACACACGAGCCGATTATCGTCGATTGGCGCTCCCCCGTCGCGAACGTATACTATGACGGGCGTCTCGGCGATTTAACATATATGGTGAGAGATGAAGAGTACGCTGGTCACCTTTTTGCAAAACGTCAATATAAAATCGAAGGCGGCAAGTTACTTGATTTCCGTGATGTCGATTTAACAACGAATGACGAGCTACTACAGGAGGCACTTGAAGGCAAAGCCGATGTTCGGTTAACCGAGATTGTATCTACTATTCAAAAAGAGCAAAACGAAATTATCCGTGCACACTTGCGCCAGCCAATTTTAGTACAAGGGGCTGCTGGCTCGGGGAAAACAACGATTGCGCTTCACCGTATTTCCTACTTTCTATATACAATGGGCGAGCATTTTAAGCCCGAACAGCTTATGATTTTAGCGCCAAATAACTTATTTATCGAGTATATCGGTGACGTCTTGCCAGAGCTTGGCGTAGATCGCATTTGCCAAACTACATATGCTGATTATGTACAACATGCAATAGGCGTGAAATTAAAGCTACAAAATCCAAATGAACAATTAGAAACTATTGTAGAAAACAATATCGGGATAATGCCCCGCTTCAATATTTCCCAAATTAAAGGTTCGATGTTATACAAAAATATTATAGATCGCTATGTAAAAATGCACGAACAAAAAATCGCATCGCTTTTTGATGATGTTTATATTGAAAAATACCGTATTATGCGTGCTAGCCACTTACAAAAATTATTCCTTGTTGAATTTGCCTATATGCCACTTGAAAAGCGTTTAGAGCGGATTAAAAAGGTGATTCAAACCGAGGTAAAACGAAAAACGACCGCTGTTTTAAATACGCTTAATGCAAAATATGAACAATCTATCGGTCGTGCACTAGACGGCATTCGAGATGCTGAAAAACGCCGCCGCCTCGTAACAAAATATATCGATGAGCGTGATGAGCGCATTCCGAAAATTAAACAAGAGGTAAAATCCACCGCGACTGCTTATATGCGTAAGTTTGACAAAGTAAAAATCAAGCCGATGTACCGCGAGCTATTAACAAATCGCCTGCTATTGTCTGAGCTTGCAGCGGAATGGTCCTTTGACGAAATCGAACAATTTTTAACCGCACATCAAAAGGAATCGTGGGTACTTGAAGATTTAGCTGCACTGTATTATTTACATGCCCGCATAAAAGGAATTCCCGACAAGTGGAAAATGCGCGTTGTATTTATCGATGAAGTGCAAGATTATTCCTTATTCCAGCTAGCCGCGTTGAAAGCTGGGCTTGAAACCGATATGTTTACAATGGTCGGCGATTTGGCACAAGGGATTCACAGCTATCGCTCATTAACAGAGTGGGATTCTGTACTAAAGCTGTTCCCTCGCGCCACCTATGCAACATTGCAAAAAAGTTACCGTACAACAATTGAAATTATGGAAGTAGCAAATAAAATTTTATCCAAAATGGACGAGGATCTCCCATTAGTTGAACCCGTCGTAAGGCACGGGAAAGAGCCTACATTTATTCGTTGCGAGGAATTCGATGCAGATATTATTTTACAAACATATGACACAATAAAATGTAACGGTCACCGTTCGATTGCTTTAATTGCAAAAACAACAGCTGAAGCAAAAAAAATCGTATCACACCTAGTGGAAGCTGGGCTATCAGTTAGTCTACTTGATGAATCCGCCACGCTCGATCAGTCCAAATTACTTGTTGTACCAAGTCATTTAGCAAAAGGGCTTGAATTCGATGCGGTCATTATTGCTGCATTCGATACGCCGTTTTACGACCATCCGATCGACCGAAAGTTGTTGTATGTCGCACTTACTCGCGCCATGCATGAATTGTATTTAATCGGCCCTGATGAACAGACATTTTTACTATAATTTTGATAGATGGATGGCTATACGCACATAAACATGCTTATCCACACAAAACAACAACCTAATCGCATAAAATCAAAATAAAAAGCTACGCTGATTTTCATAATCAGCGTAGCTTATTTTCGCTCTGGTACTTTAATAAACGGGCGCTTACGTTTTAATTTGGCTAATCTGTCTTTCAACGCTTTAATATATGAAGAACGTTTTGGTTCCGGCTTCACTTTTGGCAATGCTGGCATTCGCATACTATCATCCCCTTTATTCGGAGTATATGCGGCCTGCCCTTTATTTATGCGCTATAATACGGCTCAGAAAATCCCTTCACACATACGTTATTTGCCACCGAATGCAAAGTAATCGACTTGTGCACATTTGCAAAATCCTGCTTTTTCATAAACGATAAGTGCTCGGTTATTTTCAAGCTCTACATCTAGCAACACATGTTTTTCTCCACCATTAAATGCTAGCTGTTTCACTGAATTCAGCAAGGCTGTACCAATACCTCGACCACCGTATTTTGGATGAACCGCTAGCGCCGTAATCCACTGTGCATCCCCTTCTTTACGAGTTGTGATCGTCCCAACAACCGCATCATTTTCCACAGCAACCCATAGTACAAGTCCTTCTGTATGTGTGTTAAATGTAATCAAATCTCGTGCTTCTTCTCGCATATCGCCAAATGCTTCACAAAAAACTTCAATAAGTTCTTCCGTATCTTTTGACGCAAACGGACGGATTGTTAAGCCTTGTCGTTTTTCTACTTGCTCTGCATGCGCTTCTAATGTTGCCTCTGAAAAACTATATACATAACCGCGCTTTTCTAGAAATGCACGCCCACATGAAACACCTTCCATCATGAGTGCCAATTCGCCAGCTGAACCGCGTACCTCCAGCCCCTCCTGTAGCACATTGTAAATCGCATCCCCTAACCCGATACGACGATACATCGGTGATACTAAAATAGACCATTCAAACGTATTCAATCCGATTAAGTCTATTGCGCTCGCTAACCCTACTAATCGGTCATCTTCATCATTGTAAACGAGAACAAAAAAACCTGATGCCTCATAATTTTGTGCTTGTGGCAAGTTTAAAATTGATTCATAATGTACCCCATCTACTTTATGAGCTTCCTCACAAAGCGACTTCATTTCGTTGTACGTTTCTAAATCTACTGGAAACGACACCGTCATAAATGAAAAATTCATATCCCGTACTCCTTGTAAAATGATGTTCTTAATTTTAGAGGAACGATTCGCAATATGCAATCGGTGAATTATCCCGCTTCCTTACCAAGATGGATTCACCTGTAAATCGACTGTACTATTAAATAAAGTTGTCGCTTTTCGTTCTATTCGCCTAATTTCGAACCCTATTCTCCTTATTTTC
>JBJEFO010000175.1:11833-15538 GCA_051874135.1 Lysinibacillus sp. | reverse complement strand
GCGTCCGCCTGGAACGGAATATGCGGTCAAGAACGTATTTTGGCGAAGAGCCAAGAAATTTTGTATATAGGAGGAATTTAAAAATTAGAGATACGTGAAAAAGTTAATGTTGTACTATTCGCGCTACCACCCATGTCGCTTGAGCTTGAAAAAAGAGTGCAATCTTATTCGTCATACGCGAGTGCAACTTTTTTCTTTTGTAAATAATTAATTCAACTTATATATTTAGGTGTTTTGTTTAGAATTAGTGGTCATAAGTGTGGAAGAATCGAACTTAAATAATAAAAAATAGGTTATAAGTGGTTTACCTCTTGTCACCTCGAATCCCTAAAACTAGCCAATTTACCCTCTAAAAAAGCAGATGTGTTGATGTTTTGTCAAGTCTGAATACCTTGAAAATGAGGTGGATTTACTATATAGTCATAAGAGATAATGAGCTAAATTGGAGGACTTAAAGATGACTAATATTTTTGCTATTGTATTAGCAGCTGGTCAAGGCACACGCATGAAGTCCAAATTATATAAAGTGCTCCATCCCGTATGCGGTAAGCCAATGGTTCAGCATGTTGTGGATCATATCGGAACACTTAATGTGGAACGCATCGTAACAGTTGTTGGCCATGGAGCTGAAATGGTAAAGGAGCAGTTAGGTGAACAAAGTGAGTACGTACTACAAGCGGAACAACTCGGTACTGCACATGCTGTTCAACAAGCTGAACCAATTTTAGGAACGCTTGAAGGAACGACTTTAGTTGTTTGTGGTGATACGCCATTAATTCGTCCTGAAACGATGAAAGCCTTATTTGACTACCATACTTCACAAAACGCTAAAGCGACAATTTTAACAGCAGTGGCTTCAGACCCAACTGGTTATGGTCGCATTTTACGTGATGTGAAAGGGAACGTAGCACAAATTGTAGAGCAAAAAGACGCAACAGAAGAGCAAAGAAAAGTAACAGAAATTAATACGGGTACTTATTGCTTTGACAATAAAGCGTTATTTGAAGCTTTAAAACTAGTGAAAAATGATAATGCTCAAGGTGAGTACTATTTACCAGATGTCATTGAAATTATGCAAAAGCAAGGTGAAATTGTAGCCGCTTATGTAACGGATAATTTTGATGAGACACTTGGTGTAAATGATCGTTTCGCCTTATCACAGGCAGAGGAAATTATGCGTGCTCGCATCAATGAGCGTCATATGCGTAACGGTGTAACAATTATTAATCCAGCAACAACGCATATTAGCGCAGATGCAGTAATTGGTTCGGATACAGTAATTCAACCAGGCTGTATTATTGAGGGAAATACAGTTATTGGTGAAGACTGTGTGATTGGTCCAAATAGCCATATCGTAAACAGTACAATTGGTCATGCAACAACAATTCATAGCTCTGTTGTGTTAGATAGCACAGTAGGTAATGAAACAGCTGTTGGTCCATTTGCACATCTTCGTCCAGCATCTTCTCTAGGTGACCATGTGAAAGTTGGTAACTTCGTAGAGGTAAAGAAAAGCAAGCTAGGTGACAATACGAAAGTATCACATTTAAGTTATATCGGAGATGCTGAAGTAGGGGATAACTGTAATATCGGTTGCGGCACAATTACTGTAAATTACGATGGTAAAAATAAATTTAAAACAACTATTGAAAATGATGTATTTGTAGGATGTAATTCAAATCTAGTGGCGCCAGTAACATTAGGTACTGGTTCATTTGTTGCGGCAGGATCTACTGTCACAAAAGACGTACCAGCAGATGCACTAGCTGTTGCCCGTGCACGACAAGAAAATAAATTAAACTATGTTAGTAAAAAACTAAAATAATTATTACAAAAAACAGGAGGCCATCATGCCGTATCAATACGCTGACTCAAAATTAAAAATCTTCTCACTAAATTCTAACAACCCACTTGCTCAAGAGATTGCAGATGAAATGGGTGTAGAGCTAGGTAAATCATCTGTAAAACATTTCAGTGACGGAGAAGTGCAAATTAGTATTGAAGAAAGTATTCGCGGTTGTGACGTATTCATCGTCCAATCAACTTCTGCACCTGTAAACGAACATTTAATGGAACTACTAATTATGGTTGATGCTGTAAAACGTGCTTCTGCGCGTACAGTAAACGTTGTAATGCCTTATTATGGCTATGCTCGTCAAGACCGTAAAGCAAAAGCACGTGAGCCAATTACAGCGAAATTAGTAGCGAACTTACTTGAAACTGCTGGTGCTACACGTGTAATCGTTTTAGATTTACACGCACCTCAAATCCAAGGATTCTTCGATATTTTAATCGATCACCTAGTAGCAGTGCCATTACTTTCTGACTACTTCAAAACAAAAGGCTTCAACCCAGATGATGTTGTCATCGTATCACCTGACCATGGTGGTGTAACACGTGCCCGTAAAATGGCGGAGCGCTTAAAAGCACCAATCGCGATTATCGATAAACGTCGTCCGAAACCAAATGTAGCAGAAGTAATGAATATTGTTGGTAATGTTGAAGGTAAAGTTTGTATTTTAATCGATGACATTATCGATACAGCAGGAACAATTACAATCGGTGCGAATGCATTACTTGAGTCAGGTGCAAAGGAAGTTTATGCTTGCTGTTCACACCCTGTACTTTCAGGCCCTGCAATTGAGCGTATTGAAAACTCAGCGATTAAAGAGTTAGTTGTTACAAACACAATCCAATTACCAGAGGAGAAATTATCTCCAAAAATTAAGCAGCTTTCTGTTGCTGGCTTAATGGCTGAAGCAATTGCACGTGTTTATGAAAACAAATCAGTAAGTACATTATTTGATTAATTATTATAAAAAGCTGTGAGCGAAATGAATTTGCTCGCAGCTTTTTTGTGTTTAGTTTCTTCTCTGTTAGGTAAAAATGAAAAGGATAAATTTTTACGGAAAAGAGGACGGAGAAGTATGAATACACTATTAGAGGTAACAAAACGCAAAGCTGGTTCTCGGTCAATGTTAAGTAAAATTCGAAATAGTGGTGGCATACCAGCAAACGTGTACGGATATAGAACAGATGCAACACCTATTAGCGTTGATACGACAAGCTTTATAAAAGCTATACAAGCACATGGACAAAATGCGATTTTCAAATTAAACCTAGAAGGGCAAACAGTCAATGTAGTCGTTAGCGAAATACAACGTTGCGCATTAAAAGGTAACATTAAACATGTCGACTTCCAAGCGATTAATATGAGTGAGGAACTAGAAGTAGACGTACCAATCGTCGTTATTGGAGAGGCTGTTGGTGCAAAAGAAGGTGGGGTACTGAACTTGCCGAACCGTGAGTTGAAAATTAAAGTAAAGCCATCTCAAATACCAGAATCAATTGAAATTGACGTATCCGCATTAAATGTTGGGGATACAATTGCACTCGGTGATGTACGCGATAAAATCGGCTTTGAAGTGTTACATGAAGATGATTTTACATTGGCAACAGTTACGCCACCAGCATCGGAACCGGCTAGTTCAATTGACCCGCCAGTACAAGATCCAATTGCGATCGAAACACCAGAAGCACAAGCTTAAACATGTCGCTCTATAGATTAAATGCTATAGAGCTACATGTTTTTATTTAGTGGATATTATTATGTAATATCACGTCTGTTGATTATAAAACTATTCTTATTATAGAAACTTTTTTTAGTAAAACGTAATTAAAAATGACTTGGTAGTTGATTGAAGC
>JBJEFO010000175.1:4476-11733 GCA_051874135.1 Lysinibacillus sp. | reverse complement strand
AGCCGAATGAAGCGGAAATCAACGGTTCATACGATTATATTTACAGCAAAGGGTAAATAAACGCACTTGATGTAATATATGAATTGAACTCAATAAGATGAGAGAATATAAAAATACTAGACGATATAAATGGTACAGAGCTTCTTCAGGGGTAGGAAGTTTTTGTTCACGTATGTTAAAATAAGCTACAATTAAAAATAAAACGAGGTTTTAAACGATGAAGTTAATTATCGGTTTAGGGAATCCGGGTAAGCTATATGAGCATACTCGTCATAATATAGGATTTGATGTGATTGATGCATTAGCGGATCGATGGGGAGCCCCATTAAATCAAACAAAATTTAACGGGATGTATGCGACTGTACACCGCCCAGAAGGTAAAGTAATGCTGTTAAAGCCACTTACCTATATGAACTTATCTGGTGAGTGTGTTCGCCCGATGATGGATTACTTTGATGTTGATATAGAGGATATTATTGTCATTTATGATGATTTAGATTTAGAAACAGGTAAACTGCGCCTTCGAGGGAAGGGTAGTGCAGGTGGACATAACGGCATAAAGTCGTTAATTCAACATTTAGGAACACAGGAATTTAACCGTATTCGTGTTGGTGTAAGCCGTCCACCAGCAGGAATGAAGGTAGCGGATTATGTCCTATCGAAATTTTCAAAAGAGGATGAAATAATTGTTCAAGATGCGATTAAAAAGTCATGTGATGCAGTTGAAGCTTCCTTATCGAAAAAGTTTTTAGATGTCATGAACATATTTAACGGCGCATAAAAAAATACATGAACGTCTATACTTTGAATACAAATGTATTCAGAGGAGGGCGCATATGCCAATTCGTTATCGCTGCAGACATTGTGAAACTGAGATTGGAACATTACCATTTGACGCAGAGGAAACAATCCGAAAGCTACACCAATTCGAAGTTGGGGAAGTGGATGATTATATAGAGAAAAATGAACGTGGTGAAACGATTGTGCATTCGATTTGCGAGCACTGTGAAGACTCGCTCCGTCAATTTCCCGATTATCATGCGCTGAAAAATTGGTTACAATAATTTGAACAAGGGATCAAACATTAAATAGCGGTTTTGCTTTGGCACGCGGAAGCTTTTTAAAGCATAGGGTGTGCCAAGGCTTTTTCCGTTTTTCATTATAGGAAACAAGCTGAGAGGAGTTTTTCAATGGGAGTTTTTCATCAACTATTCTCGCAAGATAAACATATGAATACATTGCTTGAACAAATTAAAAAAGGTGAAGCGGATCAGCAGTTAATTACAGGTTTAACGGGTGGTGCGAGGCCAGCGTTTTTAAATGCGTTGTTTTTAGAAACGAATAAGCCAATTTACGTACTATCACCTAATTTATTTCAAGCACAGAAGTTAGTAGATGATTTGGCGTCATTAATCGGTGAAGAATTTGTGTTTTATTATCCTGCTGATGAATTTATCGCGGCAGATATGACAATTGCTTCACCGGAGTTAAGAGCCCAGCGTATTGCAACGTTAGATCATCTAGCAAGAGGAACGGCTGGGATTTACGTATTACCGATAGCCGGGATGCGCAAATATATAACGTCTAAAAAGCAGTGGCTTTTGAACTTTTTACAAGCGACAGTAGGCGAAGAGATTGACATGGACAGTTGGTTAGCCCAACTTGTAGCAATGGGTTATACCCGTAATGGGATGGTTACAGCACCAGGTGAGTTTGCGGCGCGAGGAGGAATACTCGATATTTATCCACCGTATGCAGAGTCACCTATTCGTATTGAACTTTTTGATACAGAAGTCGATTCAATTCGTTCATTTGATGCAGATACACAGCGTTCAATTGAAAAGATAGATTCCGTACGTATTTTGCCGGCGGTGGAGATTTTATTATCAACAGAAGAACGAATCAAAGTAGCTGAACGTTTAGAACAAGCGCTAGCAAACAGTTTGAAAAAGGTAAAGAAACCAGAAATACAAGAACTTCTCGTTCAAAATATCCAACATGATATAGCGATATTAAGAGAAGGAAGTTTACCAGATCATGTGAATAAGTATGGTTCATTATTATTTGATGATAAAACATTTTTAGGCGATTATTTTGCACAAGATGGTATTGTATTATTTGATGAGCTAGGACGTATTCAGGAAGTAATGGATGCATGGGAGCGAGAAGAGACGGAATGGTTTTTATCTCTGATTGAAGAAGGAAAAATGTTGCATGATGTGAAGCTTTCATTCACCTTTAAAGAAATTACATCAATGATTCGTCAACAAAAGCTCTATTTAGCTCTATTTACACGTACATTTGCAAATATTCGATTTTCTAAAACAACGAATTTTTCGTGTAAGCCAATGCAGCAGTTCCATGGACAAATTGCGCTATTACAAAATGAAGTTGAGCGTTGGAAGCATGAGAAATTCACTGTTTTATTTGCGGCAAACGGAAAAGAGCGCCTTGAGCAAATGCAAAGGATGCTAGCAGACTATCATATTGAAGCGCACAAAGGTATACCAACAGGTCCGGGGATTTTTCTAGTGGACGCTGTATTGTCGGCCGGTTTTGAGTTGCCGCTACAAAAACTTGCGGTTGTGACAGATGATGAGCTGTTCAAGCAACAGGCAAAAAAACGTGTGCGCTCAGAAAAAATGACGAATGCAGAACGTATTAAATCCTATACAGAAATTAAACCTGGAGATTATATCGTCCATGTTCATCATGGGGTTGGTAAATATATCGGGATTGAGACGCTTGAAGTTGGTGGAACGCATAAAGATTACTTGCATATTCGCTATCGTGCAGACGATAAATTGTATGTACCTGTTGATCAAATTGACTTAATTCAAAAGTATGTAGCATCTGAAGAAAAAGAGCCAAAGCTGCATAAACTAGGCGGTACAGATTGGAAAAAGGCGAAAGCCAAAGTAGCTTCAGCGGTGCAAGATATTGCAGATGATTTAATCAAGCTGTATGCAAAGCGCGAGGCAGAAAAAGGTTTTGCATTTTCGCCTGATTCAGATGAGGTACGTGCATTTGAAGCGATGTTCCCTTATGAGGAAACAGAGGATCAATTACGTACAATTATTGAAGTAAAGCGTGATATGGAACGTGAACGCCCGATGGACCGGTTAGTATGCGGTGACGTAGGCTACGGGAAAACAGAAGTTGCCATTCGTGCGGCATTTAAAGCAATTCAAGATGGCAAACAAGTCGCGTTTTTAGTACCGACTACTATTTTAGCGCAACAGCATTTTGAAACAATTCAAGCACGTTTTGAAGACTATGCAATTAATGTAGGGCTTTTAAGTAGATTCCGAACACGTAAACAACAATTAGAAACACTTAAAGGATTACGAGAAGGTACAGTCGATATTGTCATTGGGACGCATCGTGTTTTATCGAAGGATGTGGCATATCACGATTTAGGGCTATTAATTATAGATGAAGAGCAACGTTTTGGCGTAACACATAAAGAAAAGATTAAGCAATTAAAAACGAATATCGATGTACTGACGTTAACGGCAACACCAATTCCACGTACATTACATATGTCGATGGTAGGTGTGCGTGACTTATCTGTCATTGAGACGCCGCCACAAAATCGATTCCCCGTACAAACGTATGTAATGGAGCACAGTGGTGCATTAATACGTGAGGCAATTGAACGAGAGATGGCGCGGGGCGGACAAACGTTTTATTTATATAATCGCGTTGAGGATATGACACGTCGCGTGGAAGAAATTCAAGAGCTTGTTCCAGAAGCGCGCGTCGGTTTTGCACATGGCCGAATGAAAGAATCTGAGTTGGAATCTGTCATCTTATCATTTTTAGATGGCGATTATGATGTGTTAGTCACAACAACGATTATTGAAACAGGTGTAGATATTCCAAATGTTAATACGCTCATTATCCATGATGCGGATCGTATGGGCTTATCACAGCTTTATCAATTGCGCGGGCGTGTTGGCAGGTCCAACCGTATAGCTTACGCATACTTTATGTATCAGCGTGATAAAGTACTGACAGAAGTAGCAGAGCAACGTCTTCAAGCAATTAAAGAATTTACAGAGCTAGGTTCCGGCTTTAAAATTGCGATGCGCGATTTATCGATCCGTGGAGCAGGTAATTTACTAGGCGCACAGCAACATGGCTTTATCGATTCGGTCGGCTTTGACTTATACTCACAAATGCTGGAGGAAGCGATTGAAGAGCGTCGTAGCGGTGTGAAAAAGGAAGAAAAACAAGAAGTAGAAATTTTATTACAGGCAGATGCATACATTCCAGACGCATACATTCCGGATGGCTATCAAAAAATCCAAATGTACAAGCGCATTAAAGGGATGGAGCGTGAAGAAGACTACTTTGAAATTATCGATGAATTACAAGATCGTTTCGGAGATTTACCTGTTGAAACAGAACGGTTAATGCGTATTGCACGGATAAAAGTATGGGCACTTGAAGCGGGTATAACGGCCATTAAAGAAAAGCAAGGGATTATTACAATTAGTCTATCGGAAGAGGGAACAGCTCTTGTAGACGGGGCTAAAATTGTAGAAGAATCAATGCAATTTGCACGTGCAGTCGGCTTCAGTATGGACGGTGCTAAATTAAATTTAACGATTGATACGAAGCGTTGTGGAGCGTCTTTACCATTTGATGTATTAGAAAAAATGGTAAATATTATTTCGCAAGCGAAAAAACAACTAGCATAAAGCGAAGATAGATTGTAATAACATAATGAGGATACTTTCTAAGTTATTGAAGCATGATAAGCGGACGATGTGTAATAACATTGTCCGCTTTTAATTAGCGATGAAGGGCACTATAATGGACGCCATTTACATAATTTAAGCGTTGTAATAATTCTTCCTGACTGGCGTGTTTTAGACGTTTTTCAAGAAACATTTTTTCTTTTGTAGAGGAAGTTGTCAGCATATCACGTTGACCATTTACTTTTTCAAGATACCTTGTGAAAATACCGTTCTCTACTTCGGTAATGACCTTTGGGCGGTTTTTTATATCAGTAGGATTATAATAAGCTAAATGTTCACCAGCATATTGGCGATTTTGTCTGTATGCATCAAATGTTGATGAGATATGTTCGATTTTCATATTATCCACCTCTTTTAATCATTTTTAGACCTTTAGGTTAGTAAAAAATAACAAAAACAGTAATATATTATTATTTTTGTTTTAAAAATAATGAATAAATAAATAAAACTAGAACTAAACACTTATTTTTTGAGTTTTTTCTTTGCATAGTTTGCTTTTCACTAAACCATACTAATTGGGAACGGAGCTAAATTTGTGGAAAGTGAGGTAGCATATGAAAGCAACAGGTATTGTACGTCGAATTGATGATTTAGGGCGTGTTGTTATACCGAAAGAGATACGTCGAACAATGCGAATTCGCGAAGGCGATCCTCTAGAAATTTTTACGGATCGTGAAGGCGAAGTTATTTTAAAAAAATATTCTCCAATAAATGATTTAAGCGAATTTGCAACGGAATATGTTGAATCGCTATATGAAGCGCTTGGATTACCGGTTTTTTTAAGTGACCGAGACGAGATGATTGCCATCGCAGGTGTAGCTAAAAAAACATATAGCCATCGTCGTTTATCGACTTTTTCAGAAGATGCAATGAAAGAACGACGCCCGATTTTGCACCAACAAGAAACTGTTATTGAGTTAGTACCAGGACAGTACGAGGAAGTGAAATCGTATTGTATCGCGCCAATCGTTGCGAATGGTGATATCATTGGTGCAATTTATGTTATTTCGAAAGATGGGATTATCGGTGCTGTTGAACAAAAAAGTGCAGAAATTGGTGCATTGTTTTTAGCGAAGCAAATGGAACATTAATGATTGTATAAGACGTCCTTTCCTAATAGGGCGTTTTTTTCATGTCTATTATTCATGGTATACTTGTACTATTGATAACATGAGGAAGGATTTTATATGTCTTCACAATTTAGTATGAAAAGTTATATGAAAGGTGCTCTATTGTTAACAGTAGCAGCACTCATTGTTAAAGTACTAAGCGCTGTGTATAGAGTACCATTTCAAAATTTAGTTGGTGATCAAGGACTTTATGTGTATCAGCAAGTATACCCATTTATCTCATTTTTCGTCGTTTGGACTTCGGGTGGTGTTGCGGTCGCTATTTCGAAAATACTTGCCGATACAAATGAAGAAGAACTAAAGCAAGGTATTACTAAAGTTATTTTTCAATATTTAACGGTCCTTTCACTCCTTTTTTTCGCCTTATTATTTTTCGGTGCACATATGCTGTCATCTTGGATGGGCGACCCGTTACTTGCCCCGCTGTTAAAAACAGGTGCTTTCATCACGCTTTGCATGCCTGCACTTGCTATTATGAAAGGGACATTCCAGTCACGCGGAATGATGGAGCCCGTTGCCTATGCACAAGTATTTGAGCAGGCTGTACGAGTTTCGATTATTTTAATTGGAACAATCATCGTCATGGCAACCCTTTCTCAATCAGTCTATGCAGCTGGGAATATGGCGGTGCTTGGTACAGTCATTGGTGAACTAGCTGGGGTAGTTCTATTATTTGTTTATATGAAAAAGAAAGGGATTTTATTCAAGAAAAGTATTACTATTTCAAAATGGCCTATTATAAAAGAAGTCACGATCTTTAGTATAACGGTTAGTATGAGTAGTCTCTTATTGCTTGCTTATCAACTCGTTGATTCTTTTACTGTATTCTCAATGTTAGTAGATTTGGGCATGCCAACGCTTGAGGCAATGGAGACGAAAGGGATCTATGATCGTGGTCAACCGCTCGTGCAACTTGGTATTGTCATTGCTTCTTCATTTTCGTTAGCGATTGTCCCGCTTATTGCACATAAATCGAAAAAGGGTACACGTGATGAAGTGCCATATATTCAATTAACGTATCGCGCATCATTACTATTCGGTCTAGCGGCTTCATTAGGACTTGTACTTGTGATGCCATATGCCAACACATTATTATTTAAAACAGATGCGCTTTCGTCGGTGTTGATGCTGTACGTATTACAAATTATATGGCTATCGATTATTTTAACGTTTACGTCGATTTTACAAGGATACGGGAAGCTAAAAATACCCGCGTATTTTTTGCTAGGCGCACTTATATTAAAAATAGCAGGGAATCTTTTATTCATTCCGCTATTTGGTATTTTAGGTGTAGCCATTGCAAGTAATATCGGATTATGTATTTGTGCCCTGTTACTTATATATTATTTAAAGAAATTAAA
>JBJEFO010000175.1:0-4376 GCA_051874135.1 Lysinibacillus sp. | reverse complement strand
TTTGGAAGAAAAATGGCCACATATCAATTATGGTTAAATAAAAAGAAGTAGGTGTCTCTATGCATCAGTTAACAGTTATCGGTCTAGGTGCGGCAGATTTTGATCAGCTGCAAATAGGCGTGTATAAGCAATTAAAACAAGCGAAGAAATTGTATGTTCGTACAGAAGACCATCCTGTACTGCATGATTTAAAAGAAGAAGGGGTCGTATTTTCGAGCTTTGATCACGTCTATGAAAAGCATGATACATTTGCCCCTGTATATAAAGAAATCGCTGCGCTATTAATCGAGGCAGCAAAAGCAGAGCCTGTTATGTATGCAGTACCAGGGCATCCGCTTGTAGCTGAGCAAACGGTTCAACATTTAATCGAAGCGGCAAATGAAGGGCAAGTACAGTTAAAAATCGAAGGTGGTCAAAGCTTTTTAGACCCGATTTTTGGTGCATTAAAAATTGATCCAATCGAAGGATTCCAACTATTAGATGGTACAAGCATGTCGATGCATGATATTAACATGCGTCAGCACATTTTAATTGCGCAAGTTTATGATGCATTTAGTGCATCGGAAGTAAAGCTAACATTAATGGAGAAATATCGTGACGACTATCCAGTGACAATTGTTACTGCTGCTGGTTCAGCGCAAGAGAAATTAACGACTGTCCCACTATATGAGCTAGATCATGTGGCAGAACTAAATAACTTAACGACCGTTTATGTGCCGCCTGTCACATCGGATGAAGAGGCGCTACGTGATTGGACGACTTTCCGCAAAATTATTGCTACATTGCGCGGTCCAAATGGTTGCCCGTGGGATCAAAAGCAAACCCATGAATCATTAAAGAAATATTTACTCGAGGAAGCTCATGAATTTTTAGCTGCTGTTGATGCTGAGGATGATTATGCAATGATTGAAGAGCTTGGTGATGTATTATTACAAGTGTTCTTACATGCACAAATCGGTGAAGATAATGGCTACTTCAACTTAGAAGAAGTGCTAGCATCGATTAGCGAAAAAATGATTCGCCGTCACCCGCACGTATTCGGTGACGTGTCAGTAGAAGATGCAGACGAAGTAATAGCAAACTGGGAAGAGATTAAACGAGCGGAAAAGAGACAACAAGAGGGTCGACTACTTGATGGTGAATACCGCGCAGAGTCATCGCTGCAAACGGCATATAATTATCAGAAAAAGGCGGCAAAAGTCGGCTTTGATTGGCCAGATGTTGAAGATGCATGGGCCAAATTTATTGAGGAAATGAAAGAGTTCCAGCATGAAATGACAGAAGGTTCATCTGCTACTCGTTTAGATGAGTTTGGAGACGTCCTATTTACTTTAGTGAATGTTGCACGTTTCTATAAAATTTCACCAGAGGAAGCGATGCTACATGCGAATGAGAAATTTGCACGTAGATTTGGCTATATTGAACAACAAGTAAAGGCAAGCGGTAAAGACTTTGCTGCATTCACATTAGAGGAATTAGATAGCTTTTGGAATGAAGCGAAGCGTATAGAGAAGGGGGAATAAAGCATGCGTTTGGATAAGTTTTTAAAAGTATCACGTTTAATTAAACGTCGTACATTAGCAAAGGAAGTGGCTGTGCAAGGCCGTATTACGATTAATGGTAAAGTAGCGAAGGCAAGTAGTACCGTTAAGCCGGGAGATGAGCTAGCGATTCGTTTCGGTCAAAAAATCGTAACAGCACGTGTAGAAGAGCTTCGTGAAAATGTACGTAAAGAAGAAGCAACGAAGATGTTTACAATAATTAAAGAAGAAAAACTAGAAAAAATTGAACCTGAATTTATTGATGATGAAGAATAAATAAAATATAAAAAAATAGAGCATGATAGCGAAAATCACTGTCATGCTTTTTTTCATGTGTGCATACAGTGTAGAAAGTGGACAAGGAAGGGGAGCTTGTATGCATTCAGAAAGCACACGCTACACGATTCCATCAGGAGATCATTTAGTAACGCTTCGCAATCGTAAGCGAATGGATATGACATCAGTAAAGGAAATAGAACGTTTTGATCAAGAAGAGTTTTTTATTAGAACAACGCAAGGACACCTACTCATTCGTGGTGAAGAGCTGCGCATCGTACATTTAGATGTGGATAAAGGGCTTCTTACTTTAGAAGGAATGGTAAAGACGGTCCAATACGATGAAGAAGACGCTGGACTATCAAAGAGTATATTGCATAAGCTATTTGGCTAATGTCTGTACAACTAATTAGTACTGCCGTCATGTTTTTGGCTGGCATAATGGTAGGTGCTGTCATCGACTGTATTCGGTATAGCATATCACTGTTACCGAAAAAGTCAGTTGTTTATAAACTATCTTTTTTAATCGAGCTAGCATGTTGGCTCATTTTAGGAATAATTACGTTTTACTTTTTGTTTATGTTGAAGGGCGGTGAGTGGCGAGTAGTCGATCCACTCGCCCAAATAGCAGGGATTATTGTATATGATTTATTTTTCCAATCTATATTTCGCTTTATCGGAAGAATATTTACAGTATTAATTATTAAACCTGTACTGTTCATTGTTACTTTTATTTTCCTGATTGTGCGCAACGTCATTCGTGTGTTTGTCCGTATTTTGAATTTTTTATTTGCACCAATTACTAAATTCTATAAAGCTTCTAAGAAATGGACTTTAAATCTACGTAATAAATAACGTATAATAAGAAATAATACTTTTCAGAAATATGGGGGTGAACGGCGTGGCGCAACGTCAAAAAAGAGAACAAGTACATAGGGGCTCTGTTAAAACGTTAGATAATGACTATGTCCGTTCCAATGCAAATATTGCAAAGCAGCAACAAATAAAGCAACGTCAAAAAGTATTAAGCCGTAGAAGATTAGCGGTATTTTTTGTAGTTGCTACAGCAGTTTGTATTGTATTAGTAAGTACGATGGTAAGTCAAAATGCACGTTTAGCAGAGAAAGAAGCACAAATAAAAAACGTACAAGAAGAATTAATGACCGTTCAAGAACAGAAACAAATGTTGGAGTTACAAATTGCAAAGCTGCAAGATGATGAGTATATTGCTAAATTAGCGCGCAAAGAATATTTCTTATCGGAAGAAGGAGAAATTATTTTTACAATTCCTAAGGAAAGCGATAAAAAAGACGAAGATGAGCAGTAGGAAAAAAGGCGAACGCGCAATAAGCGCAGTTTGCCTTTTCAAATGATTTGCACAGTATAGAAACTAAAGGTTTTATAAAGTGATTGTCGTTTTATGGCGAGAGAGTCTTATTGACAGGTAACCCTAGTCAGATATAATAGAAGAGAAACTTAAAGAAGTTTTATGATATTTCGGGACTAATACAGTCGTTTAAAATTTAAGGAGGAGCATTTTTTTTATGTCAATTGAAGTAGGCAGCAAAGTACAAGGTAAAGTAACAGGAATCACTAATTTTGGAGCATTCGTTGAGCTGCCAGATGGCAAAACGGGTTTAGTGCACATCAGTGAAGTAGCAGACAACTATGTGAAAGATATCAACGAACATCTTAAAGTAGGAGATGAAGTTGAAGTAAAGGTGATGAATGTTGAAGCGGATGGAAAGATTGGACTTTCAATTCGTAAAGCAAAGCCTCAAGCAGAGCGACCAGAGCGCCCAGAACGCCCACAGCGTCCTCGTCGTGAAAACAATCGTTCGAACGAGCGAAACGATCGTCAACCAAAAGAAAACTTCGAGCAAAAAATGGCACGTTTCTTAAAAGACAGCGATGAGCGTTTAGCTACATTAAAGCGTGCAACAGAATCAAAACGTGGTGGCCGTGGAGCGCGTAGAGGGTAATTTGCTGGCTGTTTTAATTGGAGAAAAAGTGTGATATAAAGTAAGGCAGTTTGTATGCAGTAAACAAACTGCCTTTTTTGTTTGCCTAAAATAATCGTTTACGAGCTTTTTGCATTAGTTAGCTCTAACGTAAGAGGGATGATTTCTTTGTATTTGGTTTCCAACATTGTGAGCTCAATTTAAGGTATCGATATTTTGCGCATAGCTTTAACAGCGCGAGTGAAATTTTCTATGCTTAATTATTAAAGCATAATTTTTTTTACTCGAATGATGTCAATTAGCAAAATCGATATACGACTTAATTATAAATAAGCGACATTTATTAGGTCTATTTTACCGATTGGCACTTAATTTAAAATAAGTTGTATATCAATCCTGCTAATCGAGTGATTTAACAATTTAAAAGTGCAGAGGAAATTTTTTCATGAAATTAATTACATGCGTTTTTTAATAGTCATCGATAAATAATTTTATATGAGCAGAAAAATCCTCACATTTAATTTCTACTGTCGTTCGCGCAGGCCCTCAAACTAGCAGGGAGCCAACTGTGTTGTCTCTCACGGTTCGTTCTGCAGCA
>JBJEFO010000174.1:9717-15647 GCA_051874135.1 Lysinibacillus sp. | reverse complement strand
AGATAGGACGATATAAAATATAAATTGTTTCAAAAAATGGTGATACATCATATAATATTCATATTATTCGTTTAAGGAGTTGTCGTGTGATGGCAAAAAAAATGAAGAACGCTGACGATTTTATTCATCATCTATATGTACATATGAACGATGTAGATCAATTTGTCATTTATAGTGGACTTTCATTTAAGCAGTTTTTTTTATCTGCTGAACCGATTAAAAATATATTGTTGCTCAAGCACACGTATGAAGACGGCTCCTTTAATATGCATACACAATTTGATTTTGTAACAACGGAAGATATGACGGACTTTGTGAAACAGTTACCTGACTTGAAGGGAGACTTATGTTGGATTGATTTCTCAAGCGAAAAAAACGTAAATCAGTTATCATCGCTAGAACAAGCAGAACTGTTGTATTTTGGTCATAAACGTGAACCACTTTCATCGCCATTTTTCGGCAAGTTACAAAATCGTTATGCATATTATGCATCACCAAGTGATAAAATGACAAAAGTATATTTCCGCTTCTTAGGCGATAATGAATTATTAATTAGCAATTTATTTAATAAAATGATTCGCGAAAAAGAAGGAACAGGTAGCTTTTGGCGTCGTAAATCAAAGCACACAATTCCAGTGATTGATCCAATTGTTTTGCGTGCATGCAGACACTTTGTGAAGGAAGGTGCACTACTTTCGTTATTTAAAATGGAGAAGTCATCACAATATGGCATCGAAATTCGTACGTTATCAGACTACAATTTCCCAGATGAAGTATGGGTTGACTTACGTGATATTTTAAAGCAAAATTACGATGAATTAATACAAATTAGCTAGGGTTGTCTCGAGATATTTCGTGGCAGCCCTTTTTCAAGCGAGCAAGGAAATTAGTTTATAGGCGATTTTAATTCGTGATAAACTAATGATACTAAGGAGGTCAACGGTATGAAAAAGAAAATTGGTTTATTATATGGAGGAAAGTCTGCGGAGCATGAAGTATCGCTTTCAACTGCTAAGGCAGTAACGCAAGCTTTAGATTTTGAACAATATGAAGTACATCCGATTTTTATTACATTGGATGGAGAATGGCTTACAGGACCTCAATTAATAGCTCCCGTTGAAACGATTGAACAGCTACAATTACCGTCAAATAATAAACCGAATAATATTACGAAATTTATCGAAGCGCACGATAAGCTACAATTCGATGTTATTTTCCCATTATTGCACGGGACAAATGGAGAAGATGGCACAGTACAAGGGCTACTAGAAGTATTAAACTTACCGTATGTCGGCAACGGTGTTTTAGCATCTTCAGCTGGTATGGATAAAGTCGTCATGAAACAGTTATTTGAAATAGCAGGTCTTGCGCAAACACCATATGCGTATTTTATCCGTAGTGAATGGGAAAAAGATCGTGATGCTATTTTAGCAAAATGTGATAATTTACAAGCACCATTATTCGTGAAACCAGCCAACTTAGGTTCGAGTGTTGGTATTAGTAAAGCGACAAATCGCGATGAACTAATAGCAGCGATTGAACTCGCACTACAATATGACCGAAAAATTATTGTAGAACAAGGAATTATCGGTCGTGAAATCGAAATGGGTGTGCTCGGAAATGATGAGCCCCAAACATCTGTCGCTGGTGAAATTAAACCTGTAACAGATTTTTATGATTATGATTCAAAATATAAAGACGGGTCTACGGCGTTAGTTATTCCAGCAGAAGTGTCAGAAACAGTCGTAGCGACAATGAGCGATATGGCAAAGCGTGCATTTAAGATTTTAGATGGCTCAGGGTTAGTACGTGCAGATTTCTTTGTCACAGCAGATGATGAAGTATTGATTAATGAAGTGAATACAATGCCTGGCTTTACGCCATTTAGTATGTATCCGTTACTTTGGCAAAACACAGGCGTAAGCTATCCACAATTGATTAATCAGTTAATTACATTAGCGTTAGAACGCCATGCAGAAAAACAAAAGCTTCAATACAATAAGGATTGAGAATGATGAAAAAAACATTAGCACAAATTGCCACGTGGTTAAAAATTCGTGAGCAGGACTATAGTGATACGGTTGTTACAGGTATCTCGATTGATACACGTACGATTCAGCCGGGCGACCTTTTCGTGCCGTTTCGTGGTGAGGCCGTAAATGGACATAAGTTTGTCGAGCAAGCATTTGAAAAAGGGGCAGCGGCATCTTTATGGTTAGCCGATGAGCCGAACCCACCAAAAAATCGACCGCTTATTTTTGTCGATGATGCAGAGGTAGCACTTCAACAAATGGCGATTGCCTATCGCAGCGAGCATAAAGCGACATTTATCGGTATTACAGGGTCGAATGGTAAAACATCTACGAAAGATATTTTAGCAGGTACGTTGTCGCCTTATTTTAAAGTACAAAAAACGATAGGTAACTTTAATAATCAGTTAGGTTTACCGATTACGATTTTACAATTAGACGAAGACACAGAAATCTCTGTACTTGAAATGGGGATGAGTGGATTCGGTGAAATTGAGTTTTTGACACGTATTGCGCGCCCGCACTTAGCGGTCATTACGAATATCGGTGAGGCACATATGCAAGAGCTAGGGTCGCGAGCAGGCATTGCACAAGCAAAATACGAAATTACAAAAGGATTATTAGAAGAAGGCGTTCTTTTCTTTGATGGAGATGAGCCACTTTTACGTGACCTAGTAGCACAAGACCTAGATACAGAAACGATGTCATTTGGTTTTGCGGAAGATAACACATTAGTCGCTTCGCATATTGAAACGACAGAAACAGGTAGCCGTTTTACTGTAAGTGGGCTAGTGGAAGGAACGTTTGAGATTTCGGTGCTCGGTGAACATCAAGTGAAAAATGCATTAAGTGCGATGCTAATTAGTAAAGCGCTTGGTTTAACAGATGAACAAATTCGTACATCTTTAAAACGAGTAACATTGACAGATATGCGAATGCAACTAGTGCCAATAGAAAATGGTCCATTATTTATTAACGATGCTTACAATGCAGCGCCAACGTCAATGCGTGCAGCTATTCAATTCATCCAAAAGACGTCGATGCGACCTGAAAAATGGCTTGTACTTGGCGATATGTTAGAGCTGGGAGAAAACGAAAAAGGCTTGCATGAGCAAATGGCAGCGGAAATTGACGCGGAAAAAATAGCGCGTGTTTGCCTGTACGGTCCACGAATGAAGTGGTTATATGATAAGTTACAACCGGTATTTGGAGAACAACGTCTTGTTTATACAGAAACAGACTATGAACCGATTATCGAGTTAATTCGCCGCGATGCAAATGAACAAACGTTAATTTTATTAAAAGGTTCACGTGGCATGAAGTTAGAAAATGTTATAAAAGGTATTGAGCAAGCGTAAGTAGATGGAAAGTGTAGCAATCGTTTTTTAGGACGGTGGCTACACTTTTTTCTAATTAAAAATCGTTGAAGTTTAGTTAAATCTTAAATTTTGTTGAGCATTTTTTTATTTCACTGATAACAAAGTGATATATATAGCAATACTTAATAAAAGTTGCCTATTGAACAGTTGTTTTTTGTATATAATATCCAATAATGTGACACAGGTAGCGCTAGGAGGGAATTATGTGGAAAAAGTAGGTTTGCTTGTTTTACATGGCTTCTCAGGTAGTCCATATGAAATTCAACCATTTACTGATTACATTCGAGACCGTACAGACTGGATAATCGAAACGCCGACATTTTCAGGGCATGGTGATGCAGAGTCTCTTGCGATGAAAGGATATAAAGCTGAGCATTGGCTGATGGATGCAGAAATAGCATATCGTAAGCTGGCAAAGCAGGTTAAGGAAGTAATGGTAGTAGGCTTTTCAATGGGTGGTGTGATTGCTATTTATTTAGCGAAGCGTTATCCAGTAAAAAAGCTTGTTCTGTTAAGTGCGGCCGCAAAATACATAAGCCCTTCACAACTGGTGAAAGACATTCGTGAAATGACAGAAGATGCATTTCATCACAAGCTCCGTGAAAATGATTTATTTTTACGTTATCACCAAAAACTAAAAGTTGTTCCATTTTCCGCTACTGTTCAATTTATGAAAATTGTAAGTAAAACGGAGCCATATATTAGTCATATCGAATGCCCTGTCTTTATTGTACAAGGAGCGCTTGATGGAATTGTGCCGAGTACTACCGCACAATATCTTTATGATGAAATTCCAGCAAAGAGAAAACAGTTGTATATTTCAGACTGTGGGAAGCATCATATATGTTATAGCGATGATTGTGACGAATGGTTTAAAAAAGCGCTAGATTTTTTGATGGAGCCTTAAGTAATCAAATTATTAGATTCAAGCATTATCGTTGCATCGAGTACTTTCACGTGTTAGACTATGAAGAGCAATGGATACATTTTGTGCGAAGACTCTTCATGATTATTGTTGAAGAGTACTTTTTTTTGAATTTAACGGTTTTATTCTATTTTATTTTAATTACAAAGGAACAATTGAACTATAGAATTGAACCGCTCGGCAAAGACCGGGATTTCCTTTTCATATAAGAGAGCTCTGTAAATAACAGAGAGAATTTTTTAAGTAACGGAAGCGTTCCACATAGGCCCTTAGTTTGCCGATACTTCATCTGAAAATGTAACCATTTGTCAACTTTATACAGGAAAAAGGAGATTGAAGAGTTTGACAAATTTTTCAGAATTAAACATTAGCGAATCTACATTACGCTCAATTAAGCGTATGGGATTTGAAGAAGCAACACCAATCCAAGAAGGTACAATTACGTTTGCAATGGAAGGCCGTGACGTTTTAGGTCAAGCGCAAACTGGTACTGGTAAAACTGCCGCATTCGGTATTCCCCTAATCGAGAAAATCGATCCGAAGAACCCAAATGTACAAGCATTAATTATCGCACCTACACGTGAATTAGCGATTCAAGTTTCAGAAGAAATTTATAAAATCGGTTATGACAAGCGAGTAAAATTACTATCAGTATACGGTGGTCAAGAAATCGGCCGTCAAATTCGTGCACTGAAAAACCGTCCACAAATTATCGTTGGTACACCTGGTCGTATTCAAGACCACATTAACCGTCGTACGTTAAAATTAGATGATGTACAAACATTAGTATTAGACGAAGCAGATGAAATGTTAAACATGGGCTTCATCGACGATATCAATGCGATTTTAGAAAACGTACCTGAAACACGTCAAACATTATTATTCTCAGCTACAATGCCTCCAGCAATTCGTAAAATTGCGGAAACATTCATGCGTAACCCTGAGATTGTAAAAATTAAAGCGAAAGAATTAACAATGGAAAACATTGAGCAGTTCTTCGTGAAATCACAAGAACGTGAAAAGTTTGATATTTTAACTCGTTTATTAGACGTACAAAAACCAGAATTAGCAATTATTTTTGGTCGTACGAAACGTCGTGTAGATGAACTATCACAAGCTTTAGGTTTACGTGGCTATCTTGCAGAAGGTATCCATGGCGACTTAAGCCAAGCAAAACGTCTTTCTGTATTACGTCAATTTAAAGAAAACAAAATTGACATCTTAATCGCAACGGACGTAGCTGCTCGTGGTTTAGATATTTCTGGCGTATCACACGTTTATAACTTCGATATTCCACAAGATCCAGAATCTTACGTTCACCGTATCGGTCGTACAGGTCGTGCAGGTAAATCGGGTATCGCCGTAACATTCGTAACGCCACGTGAAATGGGTTACTTACGTATCGTTGAAGAAACAACTAAAAAACGCATGACACCACTTCGTCCACCAAGTTCTGAAGAAGCGCTTGCTGGTCAACAAGAAGTAGCGATGCAAACATTAGTTGAAATCGTTCAAAATAATGACTTAGACACTTACCGTGAGTTAGCTGCTAAGTTATTAGAAAACAACGAAGCATTAGATTTAGTAGCAGCAGCA
>JBJEFO010000174.1:0-9617 GCA_051874135.1 Lysinibacillus sp. | reverse complement strand
TTTTCTAATGGAAAAAACTGTGCAAATGATTTCTTTTAAGTGAAATGATGAAACAATTCTGTCATTCATTCGTATAAAATAGAATAGGAAAGAGGTGTAAAAAATGAGAGAACAACCAAAATATAAAATTCCTCAAAAAGGGGTAACAGTGTGGCGTATTTATGGATTATTCCAAACGCTATTTTTTACCGTGCTAGCAGGTGTTGCTACATTTTTAACGTTTAAGTTTGGATGGCCGTTTTACATATATATAATTGCTTGGGGGATTGTTGTACTTACTATTATTTTATTAATATGGCTTTTCCCGAATATTCGTCATAACATTTGGCGCTATGATGTGCGTGAACAGGAGATTGAAATTCAAAGCGGTCTATTTGTTGTAACACGTACATTGATTCCGATGGTGCGAGTACAACACGTAGATACGGAACAAGGACCTATTTTAAAAAAGTATGGACTATCAAATATTTCGATTTCATCTGCTGCAACAACACATACTATTCCATTTTTAGAAATGCATGAAGCAGATCGTTTACGTGCACGTATTTCAGAGTTAGCAAGGGTGGCGGAAGAAGATGTCTAAATATAAATTACATCCAGTTTCAGCGCTTATTAACTGCGTAAAAGCATTAAAAGAAATGGCGTTGCCGATTATTGTTATTGTTATAGCGAATGGATTCAACTTTACGATTAATTTTCGTGATGAAAATTTTTTTAGTCAAATGATTCCGCTATTCATTTTAATAGTGGCGCTTGTTTTTACTTTTGTATCAGGTATTTTAAAATGGTGGACATTTCGCTATTGGTTTGAAGATAGTGAACTGCGTGTACAATATGGCTTGTTCGTTAAGAAAAAACGTTATATTCCGTTTGATCGTATTCAAAGCTTGAATTATAAAGAAGGTATTTTTCATCGAATATTTGGTCTCGTACAAGTAACTGTTGAAACGGCTGGAAGTAAAGATGGGAAACCAGAAGCACAGTTAACAGCGATTACACGCATAGCGGCCGACCAAATTGAACAGGAAATGAATAACGCGAAGCTAGGCAAACGTCTTGAAACGGAAGAAAACGAAATGATACCACAGCCAGAAGCGCGTATCATTCACAAAATGTCGCCAAAAGATTTAATTATTTTAGCCACAACTTCGAGTGGAATTGGTGTAGTTATTTTTGGGGTATTAGCCGCCATCTCACAGTTTGCAGAGTATATTCCATTCGAATGGATTTATGATGAGTTTTCACATTTAGCTAAGTATAGTATCGCCCTTGTAGCGGCGCTTATATTTATCGGTGTTTTAGGGGCATGGATTATTTCTGTCGCTCTTACTTTACTGAACTATTTTGATTTTACTGTAACAAAAGAAAATGACAGATTAGTAATTACGCGCGGGTTGCTTGAGAAAAAGCGCATTACAATTCCGCTGAACCGTGTGCAAGCGATTAAGATTGTAGAAAATCCACTTCGTCAACCATTTGGGCTTGCTACAGTACAAGTGGAAAGTGCAGGTGGGGGCTTCTCAGAGGGCAAGGACAAAAAAATCGTCCTATTTCCACTTATTTCGAAAAAAGCAGCGATGGAGCCGCTTACTGCCTTGTTTCCACAATTTCAGTTTGAGTTGGAGCAAGCTCAGATGATTCGTCCGCCAAAACGTGCAAGACCATTTTTCTATCGCATTGATTTTCTATGGTTAATCCCGCTTATTGCTGTACCGTCTTATTTGTTTTATCCGTATGGGTTACTGTCATTCCTACTTATTGTTCCAGTCATATTACTTGGCATGTGGCAACATAATACAGCGCGTTTTCAAGAACATGGAACACAGCTAACGATTGTTTATCGTCAAATTAGCCGAGTCACGTTTTTCGTAGAGAAACGACGTATTCAAGTAGTAGAGCAAAAACAAAGCTATTTCCAAAAACGGAGACGACTAGCTACGGCGCAGGTAGTTGTTATGTCAGGTATGACAGGTGCCAGTGCACATGCTTATCATATGGATGAGAAAGATATTGAATATTTAATGAGCTGGTATGAGCACTAGAAACGTTTTGTGGATTATTTTCTATGTATAAAAAAACTTCCGAGGAATAATTTCTTCGGAAGTTTTTTGTCTTAAGAGCGATTACGCCATACGACTGTCGGTTTTGGTTTGAAGAAAAACATCCCAATTACAAAGCCGGTAGCTAAGCCGCCGATATGACCTGTTTCGTTCACGTTAGGTTGTAAGAATGTTAAAATAACACTAATGACAATAATCGGTAAAATAACTTGGCGCAGTTGTGGCATCGAATGACGATAGCGGTATAAAATGGCACCAAACGCACCGAAAATACCGAAAATGGCACCGCTTGCCCCAACTGATGCATATCCCGTGTGTTGCGTTAATAACGTTAATAATCCGCCACCGATTCCGGATAAAAAGTAAATGGCTAAAAAGCGGTTTTTCCCTGCAATTTTTTCTAGCTCAGGCCCAAATAAAAAAAGTGAAAACATGTTAAATAACACATGCATAAAGCCGCCGTGTAAAAACATAGACGTAATGATACGCCACCACTCACCTGCTAGGATAAAGCCGTTTATGCTCATCCCGCGATAGAAAATTTCATCTCCTAATACAGGGAGTAGTGTCATAATATAAACGACTAAATTAATAGCGATTAATATGGAGACAACAGGGTAAGCATTAATATACTGTTTAAAATTTTCGTTACGAATAAACATAGTTCCACCTCGATTTAACAGTATTATACATGCATCTATAAGTAGAATGAAAGGATGAGATATCGAATGATTTTAGGAATCGGATTAGATTTAGTAGAATTAGAAAGAATTGAAAAAGCACTTGTTCGATCACGCAAGTTTGCCGAACGGATTTTAACGGAAAGAGAGCTTTTGCTATTCGACGACCTTTCTACACAACGCCAAATCGAGTTTTTGGCGGGGAGATTTGCCGCAAAGGAAGCTTATTCAAAAGCGGTAGGAACTGGAATCGGAAAAGGTTGTGAGTTACATCAAATTGAAATTTTAAAAGATAATTTAGGGAAACCGATTCTTTATTTTAATGGAGAACTTGTGAAGGGCTTTATTAGCATTACGCATACAAAGCAAGTAGCAGCTGCACAAGTTGTATTGATGAAATAGTACATAAAATGCCGAAACACGCCATACACTTACGATAAGGAACATGGAGAAAGGGTGGGGCATTGCGATTCCGTCTAATTGGTTTATTAGTCATAATGAGTGTGTTGTTAGTAGCCTGTGGTAGCGCATCGCAAGAGAAGGTCGTGAAAAAATTAGGTGAGCAGTGGGGTGAAGGAAAAGGGTACGAGCTTACGGCAACGATGGAAATGAAAACAGGTGGTGGCGAACCACGTGCATATGACGTAAACGTTTGGCATACAAAGCCTGATTTTTATCGTGTGACGGTAACGGAAAAAAATGATAACGTAACACAAATGATTGTCCGTAATGAGGAAGGTGTTTTTGTAGTTACACCGGCATTAAGAAAAACGTATAAATTCCAAAGTGAATGGCCGAAACAAAATAGCCAAGCATACTTAATAGGTGGGCTTGCACAAGATCTCATAGAAGATAAAGAAGCGGTTATGACAGAGAAAGATGGCGAGTATATTTTTGAGGCAGCAACTCGTAATGCAGATAAAACAGGTCTTCCTTCACAAAAGGTTGTCGTTGACAAAGAAACGATGCTTCCAAAATCAGTAGTCATAATGGATGAGAACCAAGAAGAGAAAATTGTGATTGATTTTAAAAAGATTGATTTAAATGTTGCGCATAAAAAAGAAGAGTATGCAGTTGAAAAATTTTCTGAAAATGAGGAAAATGAAGTTGCAGCAGCCGATATAGAGGATAAGGAATTCCAAACGCATTATCCAACAGTTCAATGGGAAAATACGAAACTTATTGAAGAGAAAGTCGTCCAAGAAGATGGTGTAGAACGTGTTATTTTAACGTTTGAAGGTGAAAAGGCGTATACATTAATGCAACAACGGGCATCATCGGGCAATTCCGTATTACCTGTATTTGCACCTGGTGATTTGGCCGACCTAGGCTTTACAATAGGCGCAATTACGGACAACTCTATTAGTTGGGAAAAGGATGGCGTATCATTCTTTATTGCCTCAACGAAATTGACGCGAGAAGAGATGATGGAAGTGGCGTCTTCCATGAGTGCAGGAAATATGAAATAGATGGTACTTTGTTGGACGGGTCTAAACGTACAACAGTAAAAATACTAGTTTATCAACTATAAAAGAGGGTATAAGACATAATGGAACATATACAATATTACCGTCCGACAAAGGCGATTATTGATTTACAAGCAATTCGTGACAATGTGCAAAATTTACGTCATCATTTACAGAAAGATGTACAAATTATTGCGGTTGTAAAAGCGAATGCTTATGGGCATGGAGATGTAGAAGTAGCACGTGCAGCATTACAAGCAGGGGCAACGATTTTAGCAGTTGCAACACCTGATGAAGCAGTTCATCTGCGTACACACTTTCCGGACACGGAGCTTTTAGTTTTAGGTGCGACACCGATTTCATTTGTACAATACGCTAGTGAGCATAATATCATGTTAACTGTATTTTCATCGCAATGGGTTGAACAAGCAAAAATGGTACAAGGACTTGCTAAACCACTATTACTACATATTAAGATTGATTCAGGAATGGGACGAATTGGTGTTATAGCAAAAGAAGCGCTACTGGAGTTATACGAAGCAATTCAATCAACGCCAAATTTCATTGTAGATGGAATCTTTACACACTTTGCCACAGCAGACGAAGAAGATACCCAGTATTTTGAACAGCAAGTAGCGACGTTTAAGGAGCTAGTAAATGCACTACCAACAAAGCCTCGACTTGTACATGCTGCGAATACGGCTACTGCTTTAATTAAAGATTCATCATTGCAGTTCGATGCAGTTCGTTATGGAATTTCGTTATACGGTTTAGCTCCTTCAGGATATGTGGCAAATATTTTACCGTTTCCAATTCAACAAGCGTTTGCTTTAGAAACGGAGATTGTGCATGTGAAAGAATTACAGGCGGGTCAATCGGTTGGATACGGTGCAACATTCACAGCAACAGAAAACTGCTTTATTGGTACATTACCAATCGGTTATGCAGACGGTATGATTCGCAAGTTAGGTGGTCAAACAGTACTTGTAAATGGAGAGCGTTGTCCAATTGTCGGAAGAATTTGCATGGATCAATGTATGATTTTATTGCCTCATGCATATAATGTTGGTGAGCCAGTAATATTACTAGGTACACAAGGTAATGATTTTATTTCAATCGATGAATGGGCGACAAAATGCGACACAATTAACTATGAAGTGCCATGTATCATCACTTCTCGCATCCCTAGAGTATATAAAAATAAAAAATAAAGCACGAAAACTCACTAAAAACCGCGACCAGGTACAATAATTGTCAGATTTTTTGTATTCTTGTCTTTCCATTACGAATTCCCAATGTTAAAATGAATTTGTAATGAAAAATGTACGTATGGTTTTTGGTGGAGGTGCTTTCTATGTATGCGAAGAATTTAGAAATCCAAGATGTGTTTGTTAAGCAACCAACTGTTTCTTTGAGTGAATTTAAACAAAACTTTGAAGTAATTTATTTTGGCGAAAATGAGGTCACGTACATGTCGGCTGAAAATTTTTCGAAGCAAAAGCAACCAAATCAAATACGGGAAGCTTTAATGAAAGGCTATGTGGAAATGTCGCACATAAATCTGACTATTTGTAGTGAATGTCTACATGCAGAGTATGAAGCGGAACATATGGTGGAGCGTCTCGTTAGCGGGGGATGACAATTTGATTGTAAAACGTGGGGACGTTTTTTTTGCAGATCTTTCACCTGTAGTAGGTTCTGAACAAGGTGGGACAAGACCTGTATTAATTATTCAAAACGATATCGGAAATCGATTTAGCCCGACGGTTATCATCGCTGCAATTACTGCGCAAATTCAAAAAGCAAAGTTACCTACGCATGTTGAAATTAATGCGAAAAAGTATGGTTTCGAACGTGATTCGGTAATTTTGCTTGAACAATTGCGCACTATTGATAAATCTCGATTAACAGACCGGATTACGCAGTTAGATGAACCGCTGATGGAAAAAGTAGATATCGCTTTAGCGATTAGCTTAGGGTTAGTAAAATTTTAATACATAGAATGTGTAGAACATCGAAACAAATATAGTTTCGGTGTTTTTTTTGTAGAAAGCATCTTGTTGTATACTTTGTTTACTGTAAATCGATACAATTGGCGTAAAGTAGGCTCTTTTTAAAGGATAATGGTAAAATAAAGTCATTGAAATCGAAAGGTAGTGGAACGATGGAACAAAAGAAAATGTTACAAATCATTGCGACTGATGCAAATGTAAAACCACATCAAGTAGAAGCTGTTATTAAACTGCTTGAAGATGGTAATACAGTCCCGTTTATTGCCCGTTATCGTAAAGAAGCGACGGGCTCGCTCGATGAAGTACAAATTAAGGCGATTGAAGACCGCTACCATTACATACAACAACTCGAACAGCGTAAGGAAGAGGTGTTGCGTTTAATTGATGAACAAGGCAAATTAACAGAAGAGCTGTCAACTGCCATTCAAGCAGCAACGGTCCTGCAACGTGTAGAAGATTTATATCGCCCGTATAAACAAAAACGCCGCACAAAAGCAACGATTGCAAAAGAGCGCGGTCTTGAACCGCTTGCAGATGAGCTAATGAAGTTTCCAAAGGTGGATATTGCACAAATCGCCTCGAAATATATTAATACGGAAAAAGGTGTGGAATCAACGGACGCTGCATTAACTGGTGCACGAGACATTTTAGCAGAACGCTTTGCGGATGATGCGTCAATTCGTGATCAATTACGTAAACTATCCCGCCGTGAAGGGAAAATCGTGACAGCAGTAAAAAATGCTGAAAAAGACGAAAAGCAAGTATTCGAAATGTACTATGAATACGAAGAGCCGGTAAATCGCATTGTACCGCATCGTATTTTAGCGATTAATCGAGGAGAGAAAGAAGATATTTTACGCGCTTCTATTACTGTACCTGTTGAACGTGCCGTACAAATGATGGAAAACAAATGGATACCGAAGAACTTTACTTCAGGCGCAGTTGCTCATATAAAAGAAGCGATTGCAGATAGCTATAAACGATTAATTGAACCATCCATTGAACGTGAAATTCGTGCAGAGTTAACAGAAAAGGCGGAAGCACAAGCTATTCATATTTTCTCAGAAAATTTACGAAACCTTCTATTACAGCCACCGATTCGTGGCAAGATGGTTCTTGGTGTAGACCCAGCATATCGTACAGGCTGTAAGTTAGCGGTAGTCGATGAAACAGGAAAGATGCTTGAAGTAACGGCAATTTATCCACATCCACCAAAGCCGGATGTTGCAAAATCAAAGGCAGTTGTAAAGTCGTTGCTGAAAAAGTATCCGATTTCTATTATTGCAATTGGAAATGGGACAGCCTCTCGAGAAACAGAGCAGTTTATCGCTGATACATTAAAAGAAATAGAAAATGATATTGCGTATGTCATCGTCAATGAAGCAGGGGCGTCTGTATACTCAGCTTCTGACGTTGCACGTGCTGAATTCCCAGATTTACAAGTAGAACAGCGTAGTGCGGTATCGATTGCACGTCGCCTGCAAGATCCGCTTTCAGAGCTTGTAAAAATCGATCCGAAAGCAGTTGGTGTTGGGCAGTATCAGCATGATGTTTCACAAAAGCAACTAGCTGAATCGTTAACGTTTATTGTAGAAACAGCAGTAAACCAAGTTGGTGTTGATGTGAATACGGCATCTGCTTCGTTACTGCAATATGTTTCGGGATTATCAAAAACAGTGGCAGAAAACATCGTAAATGCACGTGCAGAAGGTGGGAAATTTACATCCCGAGCGCAACTTAAGAAAATCCCACGTCTTGGTGCCAAAACATATGAACAGGCAATAGGTTTTTTACGTATACCAGAAGCCAAAAATCCGCTAGATGCAACAGGTATTCACCCTGAAAGTTATCAATTAGCTGAGCAAATTTTAGAAATTGCCGGTGTAACGAAAAAAGATGTAGGTACTAAAAAAGCCGAAGAAGCAATTGCAGCGTTATCAATTGTGGATTTAAGTGAAAAGTTAGGTGTTGGTGAAGTAACAATTAAAGATATCGTCGACACATTAATGAAGCCGGCTCGTGATCCACGCGACGCATTCCCGCAACCGTTATTAAAAACAGATGTCTTGCAAATGGAAGACTTAAAAGTAGGGATGGAACTTCAAGGAACGGTACGAAATGTAGTGGATTTTGGAGCGTTTGTTGATATTGGCGTGAAACAAGATGGTCTTGTACACATTTCGAAGCTGAAAAAACAACGAGTAAAGCACCCGCTTGATGTTGTTTCACTAGGTGATATTGTCACAGTTTGGGTAGAAAGTGTAGAGGTGAAAAAAGGGCGTATTTCACTAACGATGCTACCACCTGAAGAGCAAAACAATTAAATGATGAAGTGTACAGTCCTAGCTGTACACTTTTTTATTTTGTATTATTAAATGAGATGGATTTTTACGATTTTGAGGTGAATCATATGACAGATGAACAAGTTCAACAATTAGTAGAGGAGTTATCGTTAGTTTATTTTAAAGTTCCTTTTCTGCATAGAGCGTATTTTAACAGTCGCTTAAAAACAACAGGCGGTCGTTATTTGTTGCGTTCACATAATATTGAACTAAATAAAAAGCTATATGATCATTTTGGTGAAGAAGAGTTACGGGGTATTATTTTGCATGAGCTATGTCACTATCATCTTCATATAAGAGGGATGGGCTATAAACATCGGGATAAAGATTTTCGTGATTTATTGAAAAAAGTAGGCGCTCCTCGATTTTGTTCTACTATAGAAGAAAGTCAAAAGAAGAAACGTAAACAAACAATTCACACGTATGTTTGTATAAGCTGTGAGCAACTATATAGAAGAAAACGTAAAATGGATGTACGAAAATATTGCTGTAGTAAATGTAGTGGCGCTATTACATACTTAAAAAGCGAATCGAATTAAAAGGTAATTACTACTGTTGTTGATATATGGCAGGTGTTTAGTATAGATGATTTTTTTTATGGAAAATATAAATTTTTAGGATATCCCATAAGAAAAGACATCAATTTGCGCCGTTTTTTGTGCAAGTTGTATTTTTAAAGCAGGAGAAAACCTTTATATATCAAGGGTTTTAGAGGTTTTTGAAAGAAAAATATAAAAAAATGATAAAAAGTGTTGACGTTTATCCGAAGCCTGTCTATAATAATAAAAGTCGACAACGTGATGTAAACGACAACAAACAATATTCCGAAGTAGCTCAGTGGTAGAGCAACCGGCTGTTAACCGGTTGGTCGTAGGTTCGAGTCCTACCTTCGGAGCCATGGCCCGTTGGTCAAGTGGTTAAGACACCGCCCTTTCACGGCGGTAACACGGGTTCGAATCCCGTACGGGTCACCACTTTTTAAAAATGTAATAAAAAATATTTAGGTCCCGTGGTGTAGCGGTTAACATGCCTGCCTGTCACGCAGGAGATCGCCGGT
>JBJEFO010000173.1:0-3610 GCA_051874135.1 Lysinibacillus sp. | reverse complement strand
GGCTGACTGATAAAAGGCGTTTCTTCTTTTACATGGAAGTAGTGCTTTCATTAAGTCGGTCTTTTCTATTTTTATTAGTACCTTGTAAAAGCATTTCAATGGAGGTGAAAAAGGAATGACATTAGAGATTTTCGGTTTTCGGGCGTTGTGGAGCCCGTTCTTAATACTGTTTCTCATACTTGCAACCTTAATTTATATTTTGGCTACCACTTTGTATCGTCAAAAAATCAGCTCAGACAGCGAGCCTTTGTCAATCAAACAATGGTCGTGTTTTATCGTGACAGTCGTACTTTTGTATATTGTAAAGGGCTCTCCGGTTGATTTGCTTGGACATATTATGTTCAGTGTACATATGACTCAAATGGCGCTACTATACTTACTGCTTCCGCCTCTGTTCATACTTTCGATACCGAAGTGGCTTTGGAGAACCTTTTTGCAGGTTGGCATAGTAAAGCCGCTGTTCCATTTTTTGACGAAACCGTTAATTGCATTATTTTTGTTTATCGGAATGTTCTCTTTGTACCATATTCCGGTTATATTCGATGCCATTAAAACAGATATGCTGCTTCATTCGGTATACACAATTGTTTTATTCATAACAGCTGTTTGCACGTGGTGGCCGCTTGTGAATGAGCTTGAAGAATATCAGGGCTTTCTGGGCTTGAAACGAATCGGATACATATTTGCAAAAGGTATATTATTGACGCCGGCATGTGCTTTAATTATTTTTGCTGATCAGCCGATGTATCACACATATTCTGACTCTGTTTTTTGGCTGAAAGCGATGGAATTATGTGTTCCTTCCGATATGTTGGCATCCTTAAACTTAGCTGGACCGGAAATGTTCAACAGCATGCCTCTTCTAGAAGATCAACGAACGGGCGGAGTGATAATGAAAATTATTCAGGAACTCGTTTATGGTTTTTTTATGGCGAAAATATTTTACGCCTGGTATAGAACGGAGAGCAAGAATAGTATCGATATGAATCCAAAAGTCGGTGGTTTGTAAAATAAGTCCACTATTATGGATGCGTTTTTTAATTTAATCACGAAATAAATGTCAGTATTGTTACATTTATTGAAAAATAAAAAATAGTTTATTAGAATAAAGAGTGAATATACGATGAGAGGACGTCTTAAGTTATGTCTCTACCAATCTTGCCTACTATAAGTACGGCGTTTATTGTACTGAGTGCAATTACTGTTGCAGTCGGCTGGGTGCAAATTAAACAAAGAAAGCGTGCTACGCATCAAAAAACAATGACATTGGCCGCAATATTTGCAATTGCATTTTTTGTGATTTATGCAAGCCGAACAATTTTTATCGGAAATACAGCATTTGGCGGACCGGATGATATAAAAATATACTATACTGTATTTTTAATTTTTCATATTTCATTAGCTACAACCGGCGCTGTGCTTGGAATTACGATGTTGTATTCCGGATATAAAAATAATTTCAGATTACATAGGAAATTGGGGCCGACAACGAGTATTATTTGGTTTTGTACCGGCGTAACCGGTGTTATGGTTTATTTATTGCTTTACGTCATTTACCATGGCGGGGAAACAACATCTGTCATTAAAGCAATTCTTGGGACATAGTGATCATATTTTTGTAGATTGAAAGATGAAAAAAGAGGTCAATTCTAAGCAGCCAGCTTGAATTGACCTCTTTTTTTCTAACTATTTCGTAAACGCAAACTGATCTACAGCTGTTTTCACTTCTGATAAAATGGCTTCGCATTGTTTTGTTAAGTATGGAGGGAAGTATTCTTCTTCGCCGTATTCAACACCGTGCGGATAATAGTGCTTTCCTAATATTGGCGTGAGAAGCTGAATCGTAGCGCGGTGAGCTCCAACGTCGCCTTCCGTTGCATATCCTAAAATGCGAAGATAAAAAACGCCATCTGTTACTTCAAATTTCCGATCGTAGCAAACTCTTTCATAATCCCATTGCTCAGCGCGTATTAGACCGAACTCCGGTAAACAATCGTCCAAGCGATTAAGGTCTGCTGTTACCCTTTCAAAACCTGTGTCTTCAAAACGCATTGTTTTAACCTCCTTGTCAGTGCTGTTTAAGTGCAAATAGCATAATTAGAAAATGATAGAAAAACATGCTAAAATTTTCCTCTTTTTAATAATAGTATGAAAATAGGTAACTTGCAATGAGCAGATAAAGAAGAGCCTCTCATTTCACAAAAGCGTCATTTTTATTGCGTTATTTTGGTAAATGTTGTATAAAAGCGATTTCTCAGCTTTCATCTATCTAGTATGTGAACTAAATGTTATAATTATATTAATAATGTGAGAAAACTTATAAAGAAAATGAGTAAATGGATATAGGTTAAATAAACCAGACTGAAACAGAGAATATCTGAATAGGAGGGAAAAGCATCTGAAAGGTCTTATTAAAGTACTATTTTTAGCTATCATTTTTTGTATAGTAGGATTCTATCTTTTTGAAAACAATGACGAATCAACGAATCAAGGAAACAAGATTCGAACATATTGGTCGGATTCGCAGAATAATACATATAATATTCCGGAAAACGGCATTCTTACATTCATGGGAAAAGATGTTAAGGAGGTCACTGCTCTTTTTGGAGAGCCGGATCGCATTGATGTGTCAGCTTACGGCTACGATTGGTGGATATACGACCAGGGTGTGGAGAACTATATGCAGGTCGCTGTTCAAGATGAGCAGGTTGTATCTATCTACGCATTAGGAACTGAATTAATCATTCAGCCTTTGGCTATTGGTCAGCGAATTGATGAGGTATACCAATCATTTAATCCGGAAATGACTGTCGATGTCGTTTATGAGGATACAACTTTTCAATTTGAATTGAATGAGGAAGATTTAGGGATGCGCCCTTTAATTAAAATAGGCGATATTTATGCACAAGTTTATGTCGATAAATTTACCGGTTTAGTGTCAAGTGTTCGATTCCTGACTGCTGAAGTGCTGGTAATGCAACGGCCTTATGAAATGATTTACCGCGGTGAATTGCCGGAAGCAGAGGAGCTGCAGGAAGAGGAATGGCTGCTCGTGGACCAAGGAAATGAGCAGCAAATACTTTCAATCACGAATATTATTCGCAGCCGGTTTGAATTGAATCAAGTAGAGTGGGATGAGCAGACTGCCGAAGTTGCGCGTATGCACAGCTTGGATATGTTTGAAAATGCCTTTTTTGCTCACGAATCTCCTAATAACGGTAACTTGAGCGATCGTTTGGAGACCGGTGGGGTTGTCTATCAAGAAGCTGGAGAAAATATTGCGGCTAAATATGTGGATGGCATCTCGGCGTTTGAAGGCTGGCTAAACAGCAAAGGTCACCGTGACACGCTGTTAAACGGAGATTTTACAGATTTGGGCGTAGGAGTTTATAGAAACCTTTATACACAAAATTTTATTATACAATGATGACTAAAGGATTGAATGCTGGGGAAATACAGTTTCAATCCTTTTATTTTTGCAGCTAAACAGGGCGCTTCCGCTTTTGTATTCGTCTAGCTTCAGCGCCCAGCCCCTAGTGTACTTCGCCAACCTCCCTACGATAAGTCAACATCGAATCACTTCGTTCTTCGTGTTTCCTATATCTCAGTC
>JBJEFO010000172.1:0-3677 GCA_051874135.1 Lysinibacillus sp. | reverse complement strand
CCCCAGCTTTTCTCTACCTTGTAGCTGGAATACTAGAATTCTTTTTGTTTTTTAAATAGTTTAGTAAGAAAATCACAGCAACGATCACTGTACCAATGATTGTAGAATAGGTTTCTGGAATGATCATACCTAACGAAGCAGCGCCTAAAACAACACGTTCAACGACTCCTAAATTTGTACTAAAATATCCTTCAATTGCAGCACTCAATCCAGTGATACCAATAATCGCAGTTACCGCTACAAGTAAAATAGTGCCGATTGGTGCCATTGAGAATTCTGTTGCATTTGTAGCAATATTCGTTGTATCAATCATTAGAAGCGCTGGTTGGTATACAAATAAAAACGGTACCATAAAACCAGCTATTGCTAAACGAACCGAAATGAAACTCGTACGCATCGCATTGCCACCTGATAACCCGGCAGCTGCAAATGAAGCTAAAGCTACTGGCGGTGTGATGTTCGCAAAAATACCATAGTAGAATACGAATAAGTGAGCTACTATAATCGGCAAGCCAAATTCAGCTAACGCAGGCGCTGCCATCGTTGCTGTAATAATATAAGCAGGAATTGATGGTAGGCCCATTCCTAAAATAATAGAAGCAATCATCGTTAAGAATAGAGTTAAGAATAACGAACCTGCTCCTACCTGTGTAATAGCAGCCGTTAAAGTTGAACCGAAGCTCGTTAAGTTAACAACCGCAATGATAATCCCTACTACACCACAAGCAACGATCGTCGATAAAGATTGCCTTGTTCCGTCCTCAAGGGCTGCAATAATATCTTTCAGGCCCATCCGTGTACTTTTTTTCAACCAAGAAACCGCGATTGTTATTAAAATTGTATAAAATGCTGTATTCGCTACAGGAATACCTGCACCTAACATCCAAACCAGTGCAATTAGCGGAAGCATTAAATGTCCGCCTTCTTTTAACACTTCTTTAACACGAGGTAAATCCGGTTTCGGAATCCCCTTTAAATTTGAGCGGCCTGCTCTATAGTGAACTTGCATTAATGAACCCAAGAAGAACAAGAGTGCTGGAATTGCAGCTGCTAATGCAATGGTCCCGTATGAAACCCCAGTTGTTTCGGCCATGATAAATGCACTCGCACCCATTACTGGCGGTAAAATTTGGCCACCGATAGAAGAACTTGCCTCTACAGCACCTGCAAAGTTTTTCTCATAACCGATTTTTTTCATTAGCGGAATGGTAAATGCACCGGTACCTACTACATTTGCTACAGCAGAACCGTTAATACTTCCCATGAATGCACTTGAGATAACAGCTACTTTCGCAGGTCCACCTTGTTTATGCCCCGCAAGTGCTAACGATAAATCATTAAAGAATTGACCCATCCCTGACTTTCCAAGGAAAGCTCCAAATAATATAAATAAGAAAATGTACTGTACTGAAGCACCAATTGCCGTAGAAAATAATCCTTCTGTCTTTGTGTAAATTTGCCCAAAAATATCTCCTAAGTCAAATTGACGTGTCATCATAATACGCGGCAAAAATTCTAAATGACTAAAGAATGGATAGGCTAAAAATAGAAGTGCTAATATTGGTAAAATTAAACCGGTAACCCTTCTTGCTCCCTCTAAAACAAGTAAAACCGTTAAGATTGCCATCGTAATATCCAAGTTATTTGGAATACCGCCACGCGTAGTCATAATCGCTTCATACTCAACTAGTAGATAAATAAATGATGTTAAACTTAATCCAAAGAAAACCCAATCATAGACTGGAATCTTTGTGCGATCCTGTTTAGTAAACGCTGGATAAATTAAAAACACCAGACCTAAAGCAAACATTAAGTGCACACTGCGCATAATCAAGGTTGGTAGTGGCTCAAACGTAGCGTATATGTGAAATAATGAAAACAATACGCCCATGAACCCAATTATAAAAACAATACTACGATTGTTTAATTTTCTGACCTTTGCATCGCTATCATATTTTTCAAGAACCTTCTGAATCTCTTCACTCGAAATTTCTTCAGCAATTGGTTGCTTTGTTTCTTTTACACCCATAGAAACTCCTCCCTAAAATATTGCCATATGTATAACTTTTTTGTCTTAATACGAACAGTGTCATATGTTTCACCATACTCATAAATTTTGAATGGCTTCTCTCCAAAAAATATCGTACTTTTTACATTCTCTGAAATCGTTAAATTAAGCTCCTGATATGGCTGATTGATCATCATATGTACGTAACCATCAACTAGCTCGACCTGTTCAGAAAAAGAAGGAACACCCGCTCCAAATGTTTTAAATTTTGTACTAACTAGTACAATCCGGTCATTTTCCACTTCGTAATGCTCAACCCACTCTTCTTTTTCAACAGAATGAATCCAACTTAAATCAAATTGTTTTTCAGTCGTATAGTAGGTACCATTCGAAAATTCAAACGCTAGAACCGGAATGCGAATATAAAAAATTGAAAGGAGTATAAAAATACTTATACTCCCTAACAATTTCTTATTGCTCATCGTAATAACGTTTTGCTCCTGGATGTAACTCGCCAATAATGCCCTCTTGAGCTCCCTCTAGAGAGATATCACCCGCTGCTTGGTGAGAGTTTACTAATTTAGGTAGACTTTCAAAAAATGTTTTTGTTAACTTATAAACATCATCTTCACTTAAGTCACTCTTAACAACTAATGCATTAGGAACTGCTGCAGTAAATACTGGTTCAGCATTACTATATGTATTTGCTGGAATTTCATAAGAGATGAAGTATGGATGTTCTTCAGCAATTTTTTTAACATTTTCTGGACTAATTGATACTAGACGAATATCTAATGTTTCAGACAACTCCATAACAGATGCATTTGGAAGACCACTTGTTAAAAATGCTGCATCAATTGTTCCAGCGGATAACCCATCTGCTGCTTCTGCGTAACCTAAGTAATCCACAGATAAATCTTTATACGTAATACCATGTCCGTTTAGTAGTGTACGAGCATTTACTTCTACTCCAGAGTTCTGATCGCCTACTGCAACGCGCTTACCTTTTAAATCTTCAATTGTTTCAATGCCTGAATCCGCTTTCGTAATAATTTGAACTACATTTGGATATAATGTAGCAATTTGAGAAACACCTTTAATCGGTTCACTGAAACTTACTTCACCATTTATCGCTTGCGACAAAGCATCACTCATCACGAATGCAACTTCTACTTTCCCCTGTGCTATTAGATTCAAGTTTTCAACAGAAGAACCCGTTGTCTGGGTACGTGAGTTAACATCATATTCATTCGTATATATATCTGCTAACGTCGTACCAATGATATTATATGGACCTGATGCCCCCCCAGTTGCAATTGTTACAATGTTTGTAGATAATCCATCCTCAGAAGATTCCCCACCCTTTTCTCCGTCGTCATTACCACAAGCTACCAATACAGCCCCCATTACCAATATTAGTAATAATAGCGATAATCTCTTTTTAAATAACATATATTTCCTCTCCTTTCATATTCTATTATAAAATACAAAATTTTCCGAATACAATATTTTTCTTTGATACTAAATTATAACCAATAGGATGCCTTTTCCATCCTCTCACTATTACAATCCCTTTTCACAACTAGTACAGAACCAATCTGCTATATTAAACAGTACAGCTAGATTTTGTAACCCCTTTCACAGTTTTTTTCGTTTTGTTATATATAAA
>JBJEFO010000171.1:0-3687 GCA_051874135.1 Lysinibacillus sp. | reverse complement strand
CCCCGAAGCATAATCGCTTCGGGGCGTTATTGATTTCTTAAATTACACGCAAAATTAACCCAACTGATGAGTAAACGATGACTGTTGCAAAGAGGGCAACCATGTGGAATAACGAATAAGCGAACATTTTATTTGCCCATGTTTTTCCTTCCATTTTGCGGTAGCCAATAAAGCTTAGCCATAACCATATACCACCTAGAACAAATGATACGATTGTTAAACCTAAGCTAAGTGGTAAAAATAAAAAGCTTGTTAGCATAAGGATAATTAAATAAATATTCGATTGAATGTATGTGCGGCGCTCGCCTTTTACGACCGGCAACATCGGGATGTTTGCTGCAGCATAATCATCACGTTTGCGAATTGCAATCGCATAAAAGTGCGGCATTTGCCAAATAACCATAATGATAAATAGCGCCCAGCATGCTGGATGCCAAATGTCTGGTGCAACCGCGGCCCAACCGATTAACGGAGGCATTGCACCTGAAATACTACCAACCTCTGTATTCCAAATAGTACGGCGCTTTGTCCACATTGTGTAAGGCACAACATAGAAAAATACACCAAGAAATCCAAGTAATGCGGCTAACGGTGTTGTGAAATAAAGTAAAATAATCCCGCTAATTAATAAAATAAACGCAACAATTAGTACTGTTTTTACGCTAATGGCACCTGTTACAGTCGGCCGAATTTTCGTACGCTGCATAACAGCATCAATATCGCGGTCATACACATTATTAAACGAGCCCGCTGCTGCAATAACTGCCGCTGTACCAGCTAAAGCTAACACAACATTCGGAATGTTTTCTATAAAACTAAGTTCATAAGTATATAATGCGAGCATTAAGCCAGCTATCATAGGGACTAAATTCGACTTAATAATCCCTGTTTTGACTGCTTGTGCCCACAGTTTTGAGTATGATTGTTTCCCCATCTTGTCTCTATTAAAATCTCCCTCATATAATCACTTCTTCTAATTATAACCTAACCTATGTTTAACTTCCATTATGGTAGACTTTTTTCTTATAAAAGACATAAGTTGATGGGGAAAAAAATAATTAATACCAATACCCTTTAGGGGATGCTGAGCGACCAATCCACTTAATGAATGGAACGCCTTCATATTTATACACTACTTTTCGTTTAATATGGGGTGGAAAAAAATAATCAAGTTGGTCTTCAGTCATATCAAGTATTTTCTCGTAACATTTATGACACAATAAACAATTAACATTATACGAATCAACAACTTGATGTTGCTTACGACCAATGATATCGACGAAACCAAAGCATACATCGCATTGTTCAATCCCATAAAATTTCATACGAGCCACCTCTCTTTGCCCGTATTATTCCCGAATTTTTCGTTACAACACCTTTCTGCAAACAAATTTCAGCAACGGTAAAACAATTAAAAAAATAAATAGCAAACGAAATAACTGAAATACCGTTACAATCGAAATATCTGCACCTACTGCAGCAGCTAAAAGTCCCATTTGATCTAGTCCACCTGGTGCTGTACTAAGAAAACTCGTTGCAAAGGAATACCCTAACGACCATTGCAACAAAACGCTACTACCATATGTAAGCCCAATTAATGCAACGGCACTTATTACACCCGCAGCAAGAACACGTTTCGGTAGGCGAATCATATGAGGCTTTAACAGCAAGCCAATATAAGCACCAATTAACAGCTGTGCCACGTGTAATAGTAATGGCGGAACAGTTGGCGTTTCGAACCCTGCCAAATGTACGATAATAATAAATAAAATAGGTGTTAAAAAATGCGCGACAGGCAAACGACATTTTTTCCCGAGCCAAACCGAACATGCCGCTAATATGAGTACAATTACTAACGATCCACTCAACACGCCGTCATTCGCACTACCCGTGACAACGTGCCCCGAAATAATAAACGGAATGACAAGTACAACCGCCACAACCCGCACTACGTGAAAAAACGTCACTGCTGCTAAATCAATATCCTGCTCTTCTTCCGCAAATAATACAAGCTGCGATAAGCCGCCTGGTATGCTTCCAGTTAGCGAGGTTTTCAATGTCATATTAGCCCATCTACTTGTCCAAATTGCTATAAAAATACTACATAAAAGTAATATTATATTAATAATAAACATATATATTATGAGTTTTCCCATTCCGTTAAATAACGATAAATCAAATTGTTGACCAATTGCTACACCAACAATGACAAGCCCTGTATTTCGCAAAATTGGCGGCCATGCGAGATCACTACGCACTATAAACTGACTAAGTAAAACCGTAAAAATCGGCCCTAATAGCCACGGAATCGGTAAATGAAAAAAATCAAAAACAATCGCCCCAATAAAGGCGATGGCAAATACTTTTATTATGGCTTTCATTTAAAGCACCTTCTTTTTTTGACTGTCCTTATTATCGCACTATGTAAAAAAATTTCACAACATTCACAATCCCTTGAGAGAAAGGCAGATTATCAACAATGAAAAATCTTACAATCCAACATTCCTTATACTTAATTTCTAACGATGAACTTAAGGAATTTTATGCATTTTATGAAAGATGGAAAAATGTACTCCCCTCTATTTCTGTAAACATTCATAACGATGAAGATGCTCTAGCAACTGTGCTAAACTGCTGGGTAATCACCAAACGTTACCCGGCATTTCCTATAAAAACAACCGACAAAAGCTGTCAGTATATATGTAATGATTATATACATGATTTACTCAATCACTCCGCTGACATTGCACGAATTGTACAACTGTGGAAAAATGACGAGGACCGATTATTTATCTTTAGCTATCACTTAGCGCTCCATATTTTGCACTGGGTCGATTTTGTTTTACTCAATGAAAATGAAGAAATTGCAACAGCCATTTTTAAAGTTTGCTACCGACGAAACTATTATGTACACAACCCCCACTACCTTCACTCTATAAGCGACCAAGCTATTCATATTAAACAACGCCTCGTTACATCATTACTTACACAAGATAACAATCGCACAAACCGCATGAACCAAATCATTGAAAAATCTATCCATGAAACGAATACGGTTTTCCAAATAAAAAAAATGGAACTTGCGCAAAAATAGCGCAAGTTGCTTTTGTTTATTTGACTTATAGGGTGATTTATTTACCTTATAGATTGATTTATTTACCCTATAATCAAATTTATTTACCCTATACTAATTTTTATTTGCCTTTTCAGTTGTTCAATCGATAGCTCGGTGTAAAATGAAGCAAAATAATTCCTTTTTGTGAATTTCCTCAAATAAACATTTTGAATATTCAATTCCATATGTTACACTCAATGTTATGTGAATAAGAATTGCAGAATAAAGGTGCTCAGAATATGAGCTTAATAGGGAATTCGGTTTAAAGCCGAAGCTGTTTCCGCAACTGTAAGTGTAGATGACCACAGAGTTATACCACTGTCGAATGAAGAAAAATGCTTCTAGTAGATGGGAAGGTTCTGAATGGGATGCACGAGCCAGGAGACCTGCCTTTATTTGATCGTATTAACTCTCTTCGGAAGCTAGGAGAACTTACGGCAAATAGACGGACAGGTATATTTTTATACCCTTTTTCTGTTATTTACCGGTGTTTCTCTAGAAGGAGAAGCACCGGTTTTTTTGTTGTAGGAGTTAAAAGCAAGGAAATTCGCTATAACAAAATAGGAGGTTTT
>JBJEFO010000170.1:0-16111 GCA_051874135.1 Lysinibacillus sp. | reverse complement strand
ATAATTTTACTTGAGTAATAATTACAAGTAGAGTCAGAAAGAAGGTAGTTTAGTATAACTATCTTCTTTCTTTTTTTATATGAACATATTACATTGAGGGTAATTTTGTAAAAAAAAGCTATAAAAATTCACACAAAAATTGTTTTGCTTTTTTTAAAGATTTCTTTTAAAATAAATTGTTGTCAGACGTCTAATAGTTATAATAAATGTGAATAAAAGAAGAAATTAGAGAATTAAAGAGCTAAATGTTGGAATATTTATTTAACGTTATCTTCTAAATCGAACAATTTCTAACATCGTGCAAACTATTGCACTATAAGTTACGTAAATTTTGAACGATATGGCGAACATTGCAAAATCACAAAATGTGGCAGGAACAAATAACAACGAAAATTGTGTTGCGACTAGTGCTTCCAATACAAATGCAAGACCGAAGAAATGAGAATTACAAGAATACGGCAAATAGGTAGTTACATATCTAGAAAAATGCTACGTCTTCCTCTCCTGCAAGTAATAGTAATACCGAGAAAGGCTCTTCAAATAACACAAACCCAAACTAATTACAACCAAATAAACTTAAACAAACAGTAATTTCAAAAAGTGTCATCGTTAATGATGGCGATATGTTTTCTACGAAATACTGTGTATTTAAAGATAAAATATAGGACAAAGTAAGATGATTGGATCAATCCAATCTAAACTAAATAGTGTGGTGATTTAAATTGGAAAAAGAAGCATTATCCCAAATAGAAGATTTGGCCAGAAAACGATTATTTATTCATCAAAGTAGCACGCTCAACTATCTTTTAAGAGCGATACTTGCAAGTTTATTTATTGGTTTTGGTGTTATTGTAGCGTTTAAAGCGGGTAATTTCTTTTATGCAGAACATTCTCCATTTGCCTATCCAGTTGCAGCATTTACATTTGGCGTTGCTATTATTTTGATTTATTATGGCGGTGGTGATTTGTTCACAGGAGATACGTTTTACTATACGTATGCGGCCATACGCAGACAGATGGAATGGCGAGATGTAGGAAGGCTGTGGCTATACAGTTATGTTGGAAATATCATTGGTGCCATTTTATTTGCACTGTTGATTAATGCAACAGGACTTTTCAAAGATCCTTCAGTAAACGGCTTTTTAATAAGTGTGGCACAAGGAAAAACCCAAGTGTCGACATATGAATTATTCTTCCGTGGTATTCTTTGTAACTGGCTTGTGTGCTTAGCCTTTTTCCTTCCTTATCGTGCTAAGGGCGATGGTCCAAAAATGTTCATAATGGTATTTTTAGTTTTCTGTTTCTTTATCTCTGGTTATGAACACAGTATCGCAAACTTTGTTACCTTCTCTATTTCTATAGCAACTGAGCATCCAGATGCGGTAACGATGTCTGGTATTATCCACAATATTATTCCTGTTACAATCGGAAACTTGATTGGTGGGACATTGTGTATGGCCTCGATGTACCATTACTTAAACAAACCGTTTATGGGTGAAGAGGAAAAGTAATATTACATCGGTAGATTTTGATCGTAAAACATAAAAATTTTAGGCAGGAACATATTCGACATGTCGAATATGTTCCTGTTTTTTGTTGTTTACGAGGAAATGAAAAAATGATTACAAAAAAGATTAAAACCCTCCACTAAAGCACCAGCTACAAAAGTTCAAGTATACTAGACATAGATTATACGCAGATATTAATAGTTGGGGTGGTAATATGGAGCGATTTATTACAATTGAAAATGCATATGAAGGAAACTTGAAAAATATATCACTGCAAATTCCGAGAAACAAATTAGTTTGTATAACGGGTGTGTCAGGGTCTGGTAAATCGACGCTGCTACTCGATACGCTTTATCAGGAGTGCCAGCGTCAATATTTAGAGGCGACGGGGTATCAGGGCATTCAAAAGCCAGGTGTCGATGCGATTACAAATTTGTCGCCAGCGATTCAAATTAATCAACACCATACAAACAAAAATCCGCGTTCTACTGTCGGGACGATGACGAATATGTATACAGATTTGCGTGTGATGTTTGAAAAAATTAGTCGACGTATTTGTGAGCATTGTCAGCACGCTTACTCGCAAAATGAAGGAACCCAATCGCACGAAAATATTGACGGTAAGTTTGTCTCGCTCATCGCGTGTCCGCACTGCCAGGCGAAGGAGCCGTACTATACAAGAACACACTTTTCCTACAATAAATCGGAAGGCGCTTGTCCGACTTGCTCTGGCATTGGAGAAGAAATTCAAATTAACTGGCCAGCTATTATCGATGAGTCAAAATCGATTGTCGATGGAGCTTTACTATTTTTAGATAAAGGCTATCAAAAATATGTGCACGGTATTTTAAAAAATGGGTTTAAGTTTTATCAATTAGAGGACGTTTTAAATAATCCGATTGCTACGTGGTCAAAGGCACATAAAGATTTGCTTTATAAAGGGGCAGAAGCAGCACAAATCGATGTGGAAAAAGGTGTGCCTAAAAATGTAACAGATGGACGATTTGAAGGTATTGAACCGATGCTTTGGCGTAAATTGGCGGATAAAGGGATCGAGGGAGTGCCAGCAGAGCAATTTGAAACAAAGACTTGTTCTGCATGTAATGGTGAGCGTCTCAATGAAAAAAGTCGCCAAGTTACGATAGCTGATAAACGTTTGCCGGAATTAGTGAGCTATTCAATCGAGCAATTATTGCACTGGATTCAAGACGTTTCGCAGCAACTGTCCGAGCAGCAAAAACGCTATGTAGACAATCTTTTGCTCGATATCCAAACAAAAACAGAGCGTCTTATAAAAGTAGGGGTCGGCTATTTAACGTTAGATCGTCAAACGATTACGCTATCAGGTGGCGAACAGCAAAAAATTAAGCTCGCCGCTACATTAGATTCGACGTTAACTGGCATTATTTATTTGCTAGATGAGCCAACGACAGGGCTACATCCGAAAGATACGCAAGGCATGATTGAGCTGCTAAAAAATATGCGAGATTTAGGCAATACGGTAATCGTCATCGAGCATGATCCAGATGTCATGAAGGCAGCCGATTTAATTATTGATATTGGCCCTGGTGCTGGAAAGTTTGGCGGCGAAGTAATCGGAATCGGTCAGTTAGAACAACTGAAGGAGATAGAAAGCTCAGTTACCGGCCAATATTTAAAAAAACAGCCACACATCAACGAGCAAGTAAGGCAGCCAAATGACTGGCTAGTCGTAGAGCATATAACGAAGTTCAATCTAAACGATGTGACGGCGAAATTCCCAATCGATTGTTTCACTGCCGTTGTAGGGGCGTCTGGTTCTGGTAAATCGACACTCGTATTCGACGTATTGGCTGAAAGAGACCTCCCGCAGTTCGATCAAATTATTACGGTTCAACAAACGCCGATTACGAAAATGAAGCGTTCGAACATCGCAACGTATACGGACGCGTTTTCAATCATTCGTACGTTATTTTCAAAAGAGCCATTAGCAAAGGAGAAAGGCTTCACAAATAAGCACTTTAGCTTTAATACAGCTGGTGGCAGATGTGAAACGTGTGAAGGATTAGGCGTTGTACCGAGTGATTTGTTATTCTTTGATAACGTCGAGCTCGTGTGTCCTGCATGTAACGGCAAACGCTTTAAAGATGAAATACTACAAGTGACGCTCCACGATTATTCGATCTCGCAAATTTTAGATTTATCGATCGATGAAGCAAGCGAAGTATTTAAAACGGACAAAAAGTTAATGAAAATCTTCCACCTATTACAGGAGGTAGGACTTGGCTATGTGACGCTAGGACAGCCATTAACGACGTTATCGGGCGGGGAAGGGCAACGTTTAAAATTAGCAAAAGAACTGTTAACCGTGAAAAAGGGAAAACAGCTCTATTTAATCGACGAGCCAACTACCGGTCTGCATCCGATTGATATCGAGCATTTTTTAGTGCTATTACAGCGTATTGTTGATGCCGGAAATACCGTAATCGTCGTCGAGCATAACGAACAAGTCATACGAGCAGCGGACTGGATCATCGAAATAGGTCCAGAAGGCGGCACAAAAGGCGGTAACATTATCGCCACAGGCACGCCATTGGAAATAAAAATGAATAATGCCTCGATTATTCGGGAGTTTTTGTAGTATGAGCTTATGTATTATATAGAATGAAATAAAGATTTACTTGCTTTATTTTTTGATTTACTTGCTTTATTTTTAAAATTACTTGCTTTATTTTCGAATTTACTTGCTCTATTTTTAAATTTACTTGCGCTATATAGAATAAAATAAAGATTTACTACTTTTAGCAGGGGAAAACTATAACCGCCCAGAATACAATTTTAACGAATGGGGTAGGGAGCTTCGTTTTTAACAACATATGCCAGGTACTCACACAATCCCAGTAACTACGGTGTGTCTGTACCTGGCACTTCATTTATCAACAATCGAAAACTAACTATGTCGTATATTTGAATTTAGAAATTGTGTCTTTTAGTTCTTCTGCCATAGAAGAGAGGTCGTTTACTGATTGGGATATTTCTTCCATCGCTGCTAGTTGTTCTTCTGCAGATGCGGCAACTTGTTCGGATGTTGCTGCGTTTGTTTGTGCAATGCTGACCATTTCGTTTGCAGCACCTGTAATTTCTTGAATAGCGGCCGACATTTGTTGGGCTGTTGCAGAAACCTCTTCCATCTGCGGCGTTATTTTCTTTGTGCTTTCATAAATTAGGTTGAATTTCTCGATTGCTTCGTTGGACACTAATATGATTACACGGTTGTTTTATGTAATACAGACGGAACAGTAGAAAAAGAGCAGCTTTATTTGAATCGCTTATCTCAAAATTATGTAGCGGGACTATTAGTCGCAACGAATGCAATGGACGTAAAAGCGTATGAAGAAATTGATATTCCTATGGTAAAGACATTAAAGTAATTGGTTTTGATGCAACAGACGATGCTGTAGCGGCAGTATCTGCTGGTACTTTAGCTGCAACAGTAGCTCAAAAACCTGAAGAAATTGGTACAAAAGCGGTTGAAGCTGCTATTCAATACTTAAATGGTGAAACAGTGGAAGCGAGTATTCCGGTTGAATTAGGGTTAGTGAAATAGTGTAATGAAGAAACAGGGGCTGTCCGAAATGGGCAGTCCCTGTTTTTGCTATTCTTTAATAAATGAAGTAATTCGGTTTAAAAATTAGGTAAAAAATTCGGGTTTTCAGTGACGTAATGAAACATTTTGAGGTTTATGTTGCGTTATGCAACATTTTTGATATTAATGTTGCGTTATGTAACATTTAGTCAAAAAAGTAACAAAAAGGGTTTACGTGGAATGTATGTTCGTGTTACAGTAATGATTACATAGTAGATAAGGAGATTTTAATGATGTATACAAAAGAACAATTTGAAGATTATTTAAAACAAATGGGAGAGGCGCTGGATGTTAAAAGCTTCTTTGCAGAGGATACAAGAAAGGAAGAGTATAGACCATATTTTAAATCAGAAGAAGAGCTAAATAAGTGGGTATCATTTCCTGAAAATATGAATCTTGTAGTATTAAATAAACTTATTTTAGAAGAATATTTATGTAAATTAGAATCTGAGGGTGCTATAGAATATTATGATCAAGACGGGGCTACATATAAAGTTCATACAGCTCGATATGATATTTATTTGAGATTACTTCATTTTGGTCATGTAGCACAGTATACAATCAATCATAAAACAAATAAAAAAGCTAATTATTCAAAAAGTATGCTTAGAAATGCTATTTACAATAACTTAGTGAAATTTTTATGATTGAGTAAGTCAGAACTAATCTTTCAACTAACATAGAGCCCTAAAAAAGGGAGAAGGTAGTTTAGGTATGAGCAAGTTTGTTCTAGCTAGACGCCAATCATGATACAATGCATGCAGTAAAAATTAGCTCTTAGAGAGGGAATGCAGCAATGAACGGAAAAAATCGGCAAGATGTATACGCGGGCTTAACGGTAGATATCGTTTTGAAAAAAGATCAGCGAACAGGCAAGACGACGCGCGGAGTTGTGAAGGATTTGCTGACGAATAGTAGCTTTCACCCGCATGGTATTAAAGTGCGTTTAACAGATGGGCAAATCGGGCGAGTGTGCCAAACATATCCGAATGAATGATAGATAGGTGCAAAGATTAGGGGCAGTACTTAATATTATATTTGTATTTGCGAAAGGTTTGTAAATTTACCAAACTGATTATTCTATGGTACAGTAGCTAGATTACCGCTGAAAGTTTGGCGTAGTGGAGGGTATTTGAATGAATACGGTAGAAGAGTTTGTAGAATCACTAGTTGCAGCAACAGTAAATAAAGAAGTGAAATGGAGCGCGGGTACGCCTGAGTTGCGTTCAGTTTTAGAGGAAGTGTACGGGAATTCGGATACGCTTTATATGTTTTTAGATGAAGAGGCTGGCGCTAATGTTGTAGTTGCAACATATCAATATTATGAAGGCGAAGTTGAGTCAGATGAGTTTATTAAAGACGGCATGAGTATTTTACTTGTGGACGCGGATGATTTGGAAATTGTGAACGAAGTAACAGACGAAGATGTGGAAGACCCAGCTATCTTTACAAAGCTAATTGAAGCGATTGAATTAGCGAAATAATTTTATGATAGGCTGTCCAACACCAGGTGAGACTTGGTTAGGACGGTCTTTTTTGATGCGTAAAGGTTGATAAGTTTTAAATTAAATAAAAATGAGGCATCTCCCCAAATTCGGTATAATGGTAACGACTAAACAACCTAATCCGAATGGCGTGATGCCTCATGACTATTGTAAAACAAATGAGCCTTTTTAATACCCAATAGTTATATTTATCCCGGCAGATAACCTAATGCTTTCGAAATATTTGCTGCACATTCCTTTACATGTTTGATGTAATAATCTGATTTGCTCTCAAAGTACATGATTGGAATAGAGCTACTAATAGCTCCTTCGACTAACCCTTTATGATTGTAAAATTCACAACCTACACAAACTACCCCTATTTCGTTTTCCTCTAAATCAAGTGCGTAGCCTTGAGAGCGAATAAGATTTATTTCTTCTAGGAATGCTTCAAAATTTATAAGCGTTTTAGGTGTTAATAGCTTAATCTCCGTAGCTTCCCATATTTCTTTTATTTTTTCATCTGGGTATTTTGAAAGTAATACTTTTCCTACTGCTGTACAATACATAGGAGCTCTTTTACCTACTTGTGATTTTAATATAAAACCAGAATGGCTATTAGTAGGATCAATTTTGTCTATATATACAACTTCCGTGCCATCCTCTACAACTAAATGAACAGTTGATTGAATTGTATTAGACAATTCGCTAATGAACCTATGGGCAATTTTATATGAATCAACATACTCAACCTTTTTATTTCCTAAAGAAAAGAGTTTATAAGTTGGTCGGTAAATGCCATTTTTATTTACTTGCTCTATGTATCCTGCAACGATTAGGGTAGATAATAATCTATGTACTGTAGCCTTATTCAGCCCGGATAAAGTACTAATTTCTTTTAAACTTATTTCGTTATGTTCTGCGACAATTTCCAATATGTTTAATCCACGTAAGACAGATTGAACTGTATCTTTCATTTCCTCAAACCTTTCTATTATAGTAATCACAGTTTTTATTTCTTATAAATTCTTTCTTGTTACTTCTTGTATAAGCAACGAATATAGCGATCTAGTTTTGAATGAATAAAGTGAATAGTATCGTTTGGAAAATAGATGTCAACTATATTAGTTGTGAGTCTTTAAATATTATACCATGCTGTTATTTTTTAAAATAATTTAATTCGAAATATATAGATTATTTTCCGTAAATTGAATAACGGTATTGGATACAAAATATGCCAGGCGCAGATACAATTCGAGCAATTGTGTCTATGCCTGGCATTTACTATTAGTTGTAATTTACACGGTAGTCGTCGGATTTAATCCAGCCGAGCTTTGTAGAAAATACTTTGATGAATACTAAGTTTAAAATAACTGGTAGTACAATAAATAGCGTTAGTGCTAATGTAATAGAAGTAAAGTTCCAGCCGACTAAATCTAAATATTTTAGTGGACCAACGAAACCGCCTAAGCCGAATCCTGCGCTGTAAGGTGTGCCGACAATTTCAAATAAACCGCCTAGCGCACCTAAAATAGCTGCTGTTAAAATCATCGGAAATGCAATAGTAGGCTTCATAAAGAAATTACGCATTTGGATTTTTGCTGATACGATATGTGCGATTGCTGTTCCGAAGTTATTTGAGCGGTAGCAGGCAATACACATACCTACACCAGAAGCACAAACGCCTAAGTTCGCAGCACCGGCACCGATGCCTGATAACATAATCGCTGTTGCAACCCCGATTGTTGAAATCGGTGAAATGATTAAAATTGAGAAAATAACAGCAATGATAGCGCCCATTAATACTGGTTGTAATGAAGTGAAGTACATAATAACGTCGCCAACCCACATAGAACCAGTACGAACATAAGGTAATGTGAATAGACCGATTCCACCAGCAATAAACATTGTTAATGCTGACATAGCGATTAATGTAAAGTCTTTTAAATGTTTACCAAGGAATTGTACGAACAGAACAGCGATGGCAGCAGTGATCCCGATATTAATTACGATCCCGATTCCTGATAATGTTAATACACCATCAACCATTGTGTAAGAGCCGCCACCGATAAAGGAAGCAAGTCCAACACTAGTCGTTTGTACAGGTGTTAGCTTGAAGCAAATACCAGTCATTACACCGATAACAAGAGGCAGTAGGCTCATCGCGATAACGGAGATATCTAAAATTGTTTGTAGTTGTGGAGCGTAAGGAATAATAAGTTTTAAAATTTCTCCAACAAGAGCGTTAGGAATTAAGCATACAACGATCCCCATACTCATTCCGGTTAGTACATTGTTGATGAAGTTTTTCATGATGTGATGTCCTCTCTGTTTCTTAGGTGTTGTTAGCTATTATATTTTCTTCTCATTAGTTTATCAATATAGAAAATTCAGAAAATACAGTCCATTGAAAGTGTTGAAATGATATTTTTGCAAAAAGCAGAAAATTGATAAGCTGTAGAAGTGAAAGAGGACATATGATTTTGATGAAATAATTTGAGAATTTAATAATTTAGTAAACATTTTATATACATTTGTTCATTAATAAACAAATGTAATAGATGCAAGGTACTCACATAACTCCAGTAACTATGGACTTTTAAATTAAAGTGTCAGGTGCTCAAACAACTCAAATTATTCCGACAACTCAGTGCGGTTTGGGTAAGAGCTGAAGGTCGTTCAATCGATTGGCAGCTCTTTTTGGTATTAGGATGTGTTAGCTGTTTGATGAGCGTTGTAAGCTTTTTAAAAGTACAAAAATCCCTTTCTTTCTACTAGGAAAACGAAGTAAACTAGAAGTATAAATATAAAGGAAGTGAGTTATGATGGAAGAAAAACAGCCTCGAAATTGGTCCCTCACCTATTACTTTTTTATGCTGATGGCTATCGTTCTGTTAATCGCACTCATTTTTCCACAAATCGGAAAACAAAAAGTGAAAGAAGTGGATTACGGAACATTTTTAGTAATGATAGAGGATGGGAAAGTAGAAGAAGTAGAAATACAGGAATATTCAATCGTCTTTACCGAAAAAGACAATGATCAAACCATTTATAAAACTGGTGTGGTGGATGATAGTAAATTAGTCGATCGCCTTTATGCAGCGGATGTAAAATTTGCAAAAGTAATTCCAAATGAATTCTTTCCACTGATTCGCTTTATTTTGATGTGTATTGTTCCGGTAGTAATCATTATACTGATTGGAAGATTCCTTACTCGAAACATGCGGAACTCTGGCAAGGACGTGTTAACCTTTGGAAAAAGCAATGCAAAAATTTATGTTGAGCGAGAGACGGGAAAAAGTTTTGATGATGTCGCTGGACAAGATGAAGCAAAACAATCCTTGATGGAAATTGTAGACTTTTTACATAATCCCGAGAAATTTAAAAAAGTAGGTGCACGACTTCCGAAAGGGGCCCTCTTAGTAGGACCACCTGGTACAGGGAAAACATTAATTGCAAAGGCAGTCGCAGGGGAAGCGAAAGTACCGTTTTTCACCATTTCTGGGTCTGAATTTGTTGAAATGTTTGTCGGTATGGGTGCTGCCCGTGTTCGTGATTTGTTTAAACAGGCACAAGAAAAAGCCCCATGTATCATTTTCATAGATGAGATCGATGCAATCGGGAAAAAACGTGGTGTGAACTTGGCTCAAGGGAATGATGAGCGAGAACAAACATTAAACCAATTATTAAATGAAATGGACGGCTTCGATTCAAGTAAAGGAGTCATCATTTTAGCGGCAACCAACCGCCCAGAAGTATTGGACCAAGCACTACTTCGTCCAGGGCGATTTGACCGCCGAATACCATTAGAACTCCCCGACTTACAAGGGAGAGAAGCGATTTTAAAAGTACATATGAAGGAAATTATTGTGGATGGAAATATTGACATTCAAGCCATCGCAAGATTGACATCTGGAGCATCTGGCGCAGAACTTGCAAATATTGTAAATGAAGCTGCCTTAAGAGCGGTGAGATACAATCGAGAACAAGTCATTCAAGAAGATTTTGAAGAAGCAGTAGAAACGATTATCGCAGGATATAAACGGAAAAGTACAATTTTATCGTCACGAGAGAAGAAAATTATTGCCTATCATGAAGTTGGACATGCCATTGTCGCTGCCAAACAATCCGATTCTGCACCGGTACAAAAAATTACGATTATCCCGAGAACTTCAGGTGCTTTAGGATACACAATGCAAGTTGAGGAAGAAGAACGATTTTTAATGTCTAAAGAGAAAGCCTTTAATAAAATTGCAACGCTCACTGGTGGACGAGCGGCTGAGGAGATTATTTTCAATTCCATTACTTCTGGGGCCTCCAACGATATTGAACAAGCCACAAAATTGGCAAGAGCTATGGTGACTCGATTTGGTATGAGTGACACCTTTGGTATGATGGGACTTGAAATCGTATCGAACGTATATTTAGGAGGAGATCCTTCCCTCACTTGTTCCGATGAAACTGCAGCCAAAATTGATGGAGAAGTACAAACAATCATTGAAGCCGCTCACGAGAAAGCTAGAAATATTTTAACTGAAAATATTAATTACTTACATGAATTAGCCGAATACCTTTTAGAAAACGAAACGATGAGCGGTGAAGAGTTTATGAAAATATTAGAAGGAAAACTAGTCGAAACAAACTAACCAATTCTGATAAATTTTCCATTTGGAAAGATCATGATACAAAAAGGCAATTTGTCGTCTAATTTTGACGGTGGATATTATGTCTGTGCCGAGCACTTTATTTAATCAAAGAAAATTCGTAACTTCATTGTGAGTAGTATTGAAAATTACTGCAATCCAAATAGATTGTACGGATCGATCATGTTGTACAATCTTTTATAAAATTAAACGTATATTCGCCGTGTGAAGTTGACTTCACACGGCTACATGTGTTGATGCCCATCATATGCGAAAAAAATTAGCCAAAAACTATTGATTTTCACTAAAAAATGAACGTTTTCATTCGAAAAAAAGCGCTTGACAAACGGATTGTGTGATAAAAAAGAGGGAAACTTACTAAATGATTCGTTCGTCTGAAGAGATGAAATCTTAACGAATGGGCCTATTTTTTGAGAGGGAATGAAGTTTTTTTGAAAAAGTGCAGCATGATTGAAATTAGTCTTATTGATTTATATGTATTAAAAAAATGTACGTATTAATTTTTTTATGATAAAAAATTCGCAAGCACTTGAGAATTTTTAACAAAAAAATTTCATCTCAACTTTTTAATCGTTAAATCATCGAATTAGCAGGATTCGTATACAACATATTCAAAATTAAGTGCCATTTACGATGAAAGTCCTAAAAATGACATTTATTTATAATTAAGTCGTATATCAATCCTGCTAATTGAGCTTTTTCGAGTTTTAAAAATGGGCTTCAATAATGTGGAGTAAAAAAATTTCACGCTTGCTGAAAAAGTTGCATGCAAAATATCCATTCACATTTATATGAGAATTCAATATTCACGGATATTCTTTTACGTGTCAGTTTGCACCACCTTACTACTAAATGCTAAAATGAAAGTTGATACTAAACGGGAAGTGAACAATACATGCTAAACATCTTAAATAAAATGTTTGATTTCAATAAAAAAGAATTAAAGCGCTTAGAAAAAATTGCAGATCAAGTAGAAGCATTAGCTAGTCAAATGGCTAGTCTTTCTGATGAGGCACTTCAAGCAAAAACACCAGAGTTTAAACAGCGTTATGAAAATGGCGAGTCGTTAGATAAATTACTACCAGAAGCATTTGCTGTAGCACGTGAAGCAGCAAAGCGTGTTCTTGGGTTATATCCGTACCGTGTGCAAATTATGGGGGCGGCATCACTTCATGACGGGAATATCTCGGAGATGAAAACCGGGGAAGGTAAAACGTTAACGTCTACAATGGCGGTTTACTTAAATGCATTAACTAGTAAAGGTGTGCACGTAGTAACAGTTAATGAATATTTAGCAACACGTGACGCAACAGAGATGGGCGAGCTATATAAATGGCTCGGTTTAACAGTAGGGCTGAACTTAAATAGTTTAGATAAAGATGCAAAGCGCGAGGCGTATGCAGCAGATATTACGTATTCAACGAACAACGAGCTAGGATTCGACTATTTACGTGATAACATGGTGCTTTATAAGGAAGATAAAGTACAGCGTCCACTTCACTATGCAATTATTGACGAGGTTGACTCAATTTTAATTGATGAAGCGCGTACACCGTTAATTATTTCCGGACAGGCTGGCAAGAAAGCACAGCTTTACGTGCAATCGAATGCGTTCGTGCGTATGTTAAAACTAGATGAAGATTACAACTATGATGAATCTTCAAAAGGGGTAACGTTAACGGAAGCGGGGATTGAAAAAGCTGAGCGTGCATTTGGCATTGATAACTTATTCGATTTAACACACGTTCGTCTGAACCATGCAATCAACCAGTCATTAAAGGCACACGTGTCGATGCATAAAGATGTCGATTATGTAGTGCAAGACGGCGAGGTTGTAATCGTTGATGGCTTTACAGGTCGTTTAATGAAAGGGCGTCGTTATTCGGACGGTCTTCACCAAGCGATTGAAGCGAAGGAAGGTCTAGATATTCAAAATGAATCGATGACAATGGCAACGATTACGTTCCAAAACTACTTCCGTATGTATGAAAAGCTTGCCGGTATGACAGGTACAGCAAAAACGGAAGAAGAAGAATTCCGTAATATTTACAACATGCAAGTAATCGCCATTCCGACGAATAAACCAATTGCACGTGATGATCGTCCGGATTTAATTTATGCAACGATGCAAGGGAAGTTCGAGGCAGTAGCAAAAGATATTACAGAGCGTCATAAAGCAGGGCAGCCGGTATTAGTTGGTACGGTAGCTATCGAGACGTCTGAAATTATTTCAAAATTATTATCAAAATATAAAATCCCGCATAATGTACTGAATGCGAAAAACCATGAGCGTGAGGCAGAAATTATTGCACAAGCTGGTAATAAAGGCGCGGTAACAATCGCGACGAATATGGCGGGTCGTGGTACGGATATTAAACCAGGTGAAGGTGTATTAGAAGTAGGCGGTTTAGCCGTTATTGGTACAGAACGTCATGAATCACGCCGTATCGATAATCAGCTACGTGGTCGTTCTGGTCGTCAAGGGAACGTCGGTGTGACACAATTCTACTTATCATTAGAAGACGATTTAATGCGCCGTTTCGGTTCTGACAATATGAAAAATATGATGACGAAATTAGGAATGGACGATTCACAACCAATTCAGTCAAAAATGGTTTCACGTGCCGTTGAGTCAGCTCAAAAACGCGTAGAAGGTAATAACTTCGATGCACGTAAACGTTTATTACAATATGATGATGTATTACGTCAGCAACGTGAAGTCATTTATAAAGAGCGTGAGGAAGTATTAAATACGGACAATATGCGCGAGTTAGTTGAAAATATGATTCACGAATCGATTGAAAACGCCGTTGCTGTTCATACACAAGGTGACCAAAAAGACTGGAATTTACAATCGCTAATTGACTATGTAAGTGCCAACTTATTAGATGAGGGCGAGCTTGTTGTGTCTGATTTTGAAGGTTTAACAGCAGAACAAATCACGAATGTCATTAAGGAAGTTGCGATAACGCGCTATAACGAGAAGGAACAATTGATGACACCTGAACGTATGCGCGAGTTTGAAAAAGTTATTTTACTTCGTGCGATCGATACGAAATGGATTGACCATATTGATGCGATGGATCAGTTACGTCAAGGGATCCATTTACGTGCATACGGTCAAAACGACCCGCTTCGTGAGTATCAACAAGAAGGTTTCGCGATGTTCGAGGACATGGTCGATTCTATTCGTGAGGACGTAACGAAATATGCGATGAAAGCAGAAATTCGCAACAACTTACAACGTGAGGAAGTAGCGAAAGGTCAAGCGGTAAACCCGAAAGAAGAAGGCAATGCAAAACCGAAGAAAATGCCGGTTCGCAAAGCTGCTGAAGTCGGTCGTAATGAGCCATGTCCTTGTGGAAGTGGCAAAAAGTATAAAAACTGTCACGGTGTAGCGGAGTAAACGATTTTTAAAGTGGAATTTGTTTGTTTTGTGCGGCTAAGGTAGGAATATGTGCGTTTTCGGGACCGATATGTGCGAATAGCACGAATATATGTGCGTTTCCGGAGCGGATATGTGCGAATAAACCAACTGTGCATAATCAAAGACATTAACTCGCACATAAAAATAGTGCGAGTTGTGTTTTTTTAAATTTATATTCGGAGGATTTTGAAACATGATTGAATTAGCAGAAGCAAGAAATATCCTGGAAACTACAGCTACGAAACTAGCGGACTTCAGGGGGTCTCTTTGACTTAGAAAACAAAGAGGCACGTATTCAAGAGCTAGATGAAATGATGTTAATGCCTGACTTTTGGAATGATCAGCAAGGAGCACAAACGATCATCAATGAAGCGAATGGGATTAAAGCGATTGTCAATGAATACAGTGATTTATTATCAACACAGGAAAACCTTGAAATGACGTTAGAGCTTTTAAAGGAAGAGCCAGACGAAGAATTACAAGCAGAACTTGGCTCAGAATTAGAACAGTTCCAAGCGAAAATGGCAGACTTTGAATTACAAATGCTATTATCAGAGCCTTACGATAAAAACAATGCAATTTTAGAGCTTCACCCGGGTGCAGGTGGAACAGAGTCTCAAGACTGGGGTTCAATGTTACTTCGTATGTACACGCGTTGGGCAGAGAAGCACGGCTTTAAGGTAGAAACGCTCGATTATTTACCTGGTGATGAGGCAGGTATTAAATCGGTAACATTAAAAATTTCAGGTCATAATGCATACGGTTATTTAAAGGCGGAAAAAGGCGTACATCGTCTTGTTCGTATTTCACCGTTCGACTCTTCAGGTCGCCGTCATACATCATTCGTATCTTGCGAAGTAATGCCAGAATTCAATGATGAAATTGAAATTGATATTCGAACAGAAGATTTAAAAATTGATACGTACCGTGCGACAGGTGCAGGTGGTCAGCATATTAATACGACGGACTCAGCTGTTCGTATTACGCATATACCGACTGGTACAGTTGTACAATGTCAATCAGAGCGTTCGCAAATTAAAAACCGTGAACATGCAATGAAAATGTTAAAAGCAAAATTGTATCAATTAGAAATCGAAAAGCAAGAGCAGCAATTAGCAGAAATCCGCGGTGAGCAAAAGGAAATTGGCTGGGGCTCACAAATTCGTTCGTACGTATTCCACCCATATTCAATGGTAAAAGATCATCGTACAAATGAAGAAACAGGTAATACAAGTGCAGTTATGGACGGAGATTTAGATGCATTCATTAATGCATATCTTCGTTCGAGAATTGCTAAATAATAGTATGTTAATCGTCTAGTCCGTTACGATGGCTAGGCGATTTTTTATTGTAATCTAAGCTTGCATCTTTAGGGGAAATATGTAAAAATAGAAATAGGAACA
>JBJEFO010000169.1:0-3767 GCA_051874135.1 Lysinibacillus sp. | reverse complement strand
CATGGCCAGTGTTATTAAATACTATTTCTGCTGTAAAAAATGTTGATCCACTGCTTATTAAATCAGCGCGTTCAATGAATATTTCATCATTTAAATTATTTTGGAAAGTGATTTTACCAGCGTCTGTACCTACGATTTTTACAGGGATTCGTATGGCAGGCACGAGTGCAATTTTAGTATTAATCGCGGCTGAGATGATTGGAGCAAAAGCAGGTTTGGGTTATTTTATTACGTATTCGCAGTATAATTTCTTAATTGCCGAGATGTATGCAGGCATTATTACGATTTCATTATTAGGTTTATTAATCAACTATGGTCTTTCAGGTGCAGAGCGATACTTCTCTCGTTGGAAGCAATAAGTAAATTATTTTACGCTTAAAACCAACTAAAATTATTTGTTTTATAAGTTATGGGGTTACTAGAATAATAGAACGGAGAATGAAATTATGAAGAGAATTTGGTTATTTTTATTAACATTGGGGGCTACCATAGCTATTTTAGCAGCTTGCTCAAGTGATGATTCACCGAGTACAACAAGCGCAAACGGTCAAGATCGCGTTTTACAATATTTAAGCACGCCAGGCAGTGTATTCTTCGCAGAATTAGCAGAGGCACTTGGTTATTTAGGGGATATAGAGCTAGAAAAAGTAAGTGATTATATTGGTGGTCCGGAAAGTATTCAATTAACCGCAACAGGACAAATAGATTTTGGTTACGCATTTAATGGTGCAATTGTTAAATCCTATGCACAAGGTGTAAATATTAAATCGGTTGTAGGTGCTTACGGTAGTGATGAAAACACATTCTATGGCTATTACGTTTTGGAAGGAAGCGACATTAAAACAGCGGAAGATTTAATCGGCAAAAAAATTGGTGTTAATACTTTAGGAGCACACTCTGAGTTTGCGGTTAAACAGTTTTTGCTTGATAACGGATTAACAGAAGACGAAATTAAGGAAATTGAATTAGTCGTTGTACCCGGTGCAAGTGCAGAGCAAATTTTACGTGCTGGTCAAATTGATGTTGTAGCACTTAACGGTATTGGAAAAGAAAAGGCTTTAGAGAACGGGGGTATTCGTCCTGTATTTAAAGATATTGACTTATTTGGTGAGTTTACAGCGGGAGAATATTTCTTTACAGCTAAGTATATTGAGGAAAATCCAGATACAGTGAAAACCTTTGTAGAAGGTGTAGCGAAAGCAATTGAATGGGCAAGAACAACGCCTCGCGAAGAAGTAATTGCAAAATACGAAGAAATTATTTCAGCTCGTGAAGGCAATGAAACAACAGATAACTTAAAATACTGGGAGAGTACAGGGATTGCTGAAGAAGGTGGTCAAATTGCGGAAAAAGAATTCCAAATTTGGATCGATTGGTTAGTAACAAATGGTCAGTTAAAAGAAGGTCAAGTGAAAGTAGAAGATTTATATACAAATGAATATAACCCATATGCAAAATAGTGTTTCTATAAAATGATAGGAGTGGTTAAATGTGACAAAAAGACAATTACGTTTAGGTGCGTTTATTAATCTACCAGGTCATCACGTTGCGAGCTGGAGACATCCGGAAACAGAAGTACGAAAAGTAACAGATTTAGCTTATTTAACAGAAATTGCGCAAATTGCGGAGCGCGGCAAATTTGATAATTTATTTTTCGCTGATGTATTTGGACAGCAAATTTTAGAAAACGCGCATTCAGGTTTGAAGCTAGACCCAGTAGTAATCATCTCTGCTTTAGCAGCTGTGACGAAAAATATTGGTTTAACAGCTACATTAACAACATCTTATAATGATCCGTTTCATGTGGCGCGCAAGTTTGCAGCAATTGACCATTTATCGAATGGCCGCGCAGCTTGGAATGTTGTGACATCGTCAAACGAGCGAGAGGCACTGTTATTCGGACGTGATGAGCACTATCAGCATGCAGAGCGTTATGAGCGCGCGGACGAATTTGTTGATGTCGTGAAAAAGCTATGGTATTCGATTGATGAAGAAGCATTAATTGTTGATAAGGAAAGCGGTCATTATTACGACTTAGATAAAGTGACGGAAGTTAATCATGAAGGGAAGTTCTTCAAGTTAAAAGGAACATTAGATACACCTTCTACACCACAAGGACATCCAGTGATTGTACAGGCGGGCTCTTCAGAGGCAGGGAAAGAACTAGCTGCTAAGACGGCTGAAGTGATTTTTACTGCATGGCAAACATTAGAGGATGCACAGACGTTTTATAAAGATGTAAAGGGGCGTTTAGCTAAATATGATCGCGACCCTGAAGATTTGAAAATAATGCCAGGTGCTTTTATTGTAGTAGCGGAAACAGAAGAAGAGGCGATTGCGAAACATCAGCAACTAAATAACTATATCACGCCAGAAGTAGGGTTGGATTATTTATCTAGATTTACAGGTATTGATTTATCAGATTATGACTTTGAAGGGTCAATCCCAGACTTTAATGGTCAACAGATTGATGGAACGAACCCAAATACTCGATCTAGTATCGTAAAAGGCATTGTAGAAAAAAAGGGATTAAAAACGTTGCGAGAATTATATAACAATATTGCTGGGGCGCGTGGCCATCGTGAAATTATTGGTACACCGACACAAGTAGTAGATCAGTTGCAGGAATGGTTTGAGAATGAAGCGGCAGATGGCTTTAATATAATGACACCAACTTTCCCACAAGGTTTAAATGATATTGTTGAACTAGTCATTCCAGAATTGCAACGTCGAGGATTATTTAAAACGGAGTATGAAGGTACAACATTACGTGAAAATCTTGGCTTGAAACGCCCTATAAATCCGTTTATTAAACAAAAAATCACACAACAAGTGTAATAATTTTTTTCTAACAATACCTACTTAACAAAGAGTTATTATTAGAAAAGGGTGTATAAGGCTTGGAGCATAAGCTTTAGACTCTTGATAATGGTGACGGTATCTAACTATGCGATAGAAACATAATATTTTAGGTCACATTATAGAAAGGTGTCAGATTATTATGCATACCGATCAAGATAATAGAGGAGGGCTTTATAATGACAAAAACAGTTATTATTAATGGGACGAATTCGCGTACATCACGTGTAAGTGCGATTCAGCAATATATTTTAGAGGAATTGGAAAACGTAAAAACTATTGAGGTGTTTTCACTACCAGCGTACGACTTAATCACTGCAAATTTTGCAAGTGAGGAAATTAGGAAAGCAAATCTAGCAGTGGAGCAGGCAGATGTAGTAGTCGTATTAACACCGATATATAAAGCAGCATATTCAGGGATTTTAAAAGCGTATTTAGATCTTATACCGCAAAAGGGATTTGAAAATAAACATATCATCCCTATCGCTGTAGGCGGTACACAGCATCATTTATTAGCAATTGATTACGCATTGAAGCCAGTATTATCAGCTTTAGGTGCTACAAGTATTTCGCAAGGTGTGTTTATTTTGGATAAGCAAATTGAACGCAAGGAGCAAGGCTTTGTTATTGCAGATGAAATTAAAGCGCGATTAAATCAGCAATTAGTTTTAGAAGAAGTAGAAAAAATTCTTCAGATTTAAGTATAGGGAAATTAAACCTATAATACCTACTAAAACACTTGACATTAAAACTGTAATTCTTTATTATAATTCTTAACAGCATATATAAAAGCTAACTAGACAACCAGAGGCTCCTATTTCGCATTATAAAATAGGGGTTTTATTGGCTAGTAAATCGGCTCACTAGAAAACTAGAGGCCCCCGCATCTACAACAATTGTAGATCCGG
>JBJEFO010000168.1:0-3773 GCA_051874135.1 Lysinibacillus sp. | reverse complement strand
TCACTTTAAATCCGCATTTGTCCATATATTTGATATAATAGAGTTGTAGAAAGAGAGGCTTTGAAGATGTCGAAACATTTATTAATTGTTGACGGTATGGCACTGCTCTTCCGTTCGTTTTTTGCTTCAGCTGCGATGAATCAGTTTATTCGTTTAGAAGATGGAACACCGACGAACGGCGTACAAGGATTCGCACGCCATGTATTAACCGCACAAAATATGATGCAGCCTACACATATCGCCATTTGCTGGGATATGGGGATGCACACATTCCGCAATGATCTATTTGATGGATATAAAGCAAATCGACCTGCGCCACCAGAAGAAATGGTGCCACAGTTTGACTTAGCAAAGGAAGTATCACAAATGTTAGGTTGGCAAAACTTTGGCATTAAGGGCATGGAAGCGGACGATTTAATCGGTTCGATGGTGAAAAAGTGGAAAGAAGAGACGAATATTACAGTCATTAGTGGCGATAAAGATTTATTGCAACTTTTAAATCCATCGACAACGATTGCTTTTACGAAAAAAGGCTATACAGAATACGACGTGTATAAATATGAACGTTTCATAAAGGAATACGGAATCGAACCGGATCAATTTGCCTATGTGAAAGCATTTATGGGGGATACGAGTGATGGCTATCCAGGGGTAAAAGGAATCGGTCCGAAAACAGCACTTAAATTAATTCAGCAATTTGGTTCGATTGAGGGCGTGCTAGAGGCGCTCCCAACATTGAAAGCTGGTCAACGCATTAAAATAGGTGAAAATCAAGACATGCTGAAATTGTCGTATCAGCTAGCTCAAATTCATTGTGAAGCGCCAATTGAACATACATTAGATGATTTAATCGTGCCAACTTACTCAGAAGATACGTTTACGAATTTACAGGAGCGTGGCTTCAGATTAATTGTCAAACATGCAAAATCATTAGGATTGTAAAAAAAGTCGAGGCATTCCCTCGGCTTTTTTGTATATATAAACTGAAGGTGACGTAACCTTTATGCATGGCTATTGCGATTCTTTGAATTCTTTTTTTTAGTTTGTTACGATAATTTCACATCTTAGAAAATTTAGTTTTTTTGCATTACAGTTGAAAGGGAGTTCTTATGGCAAAACACTACAATGAAACAACGGAAGAAGTACTTCAAAGTCTACACGTTTCAAGTCATGGATTAACCGATGCAGAAGTCGCTTCACGCCATACATCTTATGGTTTTAATGAGCTAGAAGAAGGAGAAAGAAAAAGTACGTTACAAGTGTTTTTCGGGCAGTTTAAGGACTTCTTAGTCATTATTTTATTAGTAGCTGCAACAATTTCTATTTTTCTTGGAGAGTGGGAAAGCTCTGTTGTAATTGCCTTCGTCGTTATTTTAAATGCGGTCCTAGGTACTGTTCAGCATGTAAAGGCCGAGCACTCACTAAATAGTTTGAAGCAATTAGCAGCACCGACTGCGAAAGTGTTGCGCAATGGTCAAATTGTAGAAATTCCGTCACGAGAGCTTGTTGTTGGCGATATTTATCAGTTAGACGCTGGGGATTATATAAGTGCGGATGGTCGTATACTGGAAAGCTTTAGTCTCCAGATTAACGAGAGCTCGTTGACTGGTGAGTCTGTTGCAATCGATAAAACACCTGACCCAATTGAAGGGGCTGACATTCCACTCGGTGATCAAAAAAATATGATTTTCTCGGGGAGCTTTGTGACAAATGGACGTGCAACAGCTGTTGTGACCGCTATTGGTATGCAAACAGAGATTGGGAAAATAGCTGGACTACTCGGGAAAGCGCAAGAAAAGAAAACACCGCTTCAAATTAGTCTTGATCAGTTCGGGAAGAGATTAGCAATTGGTATTATCGCGATTTGTACGCTCATTTTCATATTAGATATAATGCGCGGTCGTGAAATTGCAGAGTCTTTTATGTTTGTCGTTTCACTTGCGGTTGCGGCCATTCCGGAAGCACTTAGCTCTATCGTGACGATTGTGCTTGCGTTTGGTACGCAAAAAATGGCGAAGGAAAATGCCATTATTCGAGATCTACATGCGGTTGAAAGCCTTGGTAGTATTTCAGTTATATGCTCAGATAAAACAGGAACATTAACGCAAAATAAAATGATTGTGCAAAAGCTGTATATAGACAATAAGGTTGTAGCATCTGACAAGCTAAATCATGCAAATGAACTAGAAAAGCAATTTACGTTAATGGCACTGCTTTGCAACGATTCGGTAACGCTTGAAGATAAGGAAATCGGCGATCCTACAGAAATTGCGCTCGTTCACTTAGGTGAGCAATATGGAATCGATGAGCTTGATGCACGCGAGCAATATCCACGTATCGGTGAAGTACCGTTCGACTCTACTCGTAAGTGTATGAGTACGGTAAACAACATTAATGATACGGATATAATGATTACAAAAGGGGCAGTAGATGTTTTATTAAACCGTATAACAAAAGTTGCTACGCGAAATGGGATAAAGGAAGCAACTGCAGAGGATATCCAAAACATCGAGCAAGCAAATGAGGCATTTTCAAAACAAGGATTACGCGTACTAGCTTTTGCTTATAAACCCGTAACGAATAACAACATTACGGTAAATGATGAAAATGATTTAATTTTTATCGGTTTAACAGCGATGATGGATCCGCCTCGTGAGGAGTCGAAGCCAGCTGTGAAAGCGTGTATTCAGGCAGGAATCAAGCCCGTGATGATTACAGGTGACCATAAAATAACGGCGGCTGCTATTGCTCAGCAAATTGGCATTTTACAACATCCAAGTGAAGCTATTGAAGGGCGCGACATTGAGGATATGACCGATGAGGAATTGCGCGCGCGTGTTGAATCGCTTTCCGTCTATGCCCGTGTCTCACCTGAGCATAAAATTCGCATCGTCAAGGCGTGGCAAGATAAGGGCAATATCGTAGCGATGACAGGAGATGGTGTCAACGACGGTCCGGCATTAAAGCAAGCAAATATTGGTGTGGCGATGGGGATTACCGGTACAGAAGTGGCGAAAGACGCATCGAGTATGATTTTAACGGATGATAATTTTTCGACAATCGTCAAGGCAATTTCGAACGGGCGAAGCATTTATGAAAACATCCAAAATGCAATTCGATTTCTATTATCAGGTAATACCGGTGCCATTTTAGTCGTGTTATACGCAACATTATTTGCATTGCCAGCTCCATTTGCACCTGTGCATTTACTATTTATTAACTTATTAACGGACAGCTTACCTGCGATTGCTATTGGACTAGAGCCACATAATAAAAAAGTGATGTACGAAAAGCCAAGGGATATTCGTAAACCACTTTTAAATAAATCATTTACTACTGGTGTTTTACTGGAAGGGATTGTAATTGCAATAGCAACGATTATCGCCTTTGAAGTAGGTCGTCAAACAGATACGATTACAGCCAGTACAATGGCGTTTGCTACGCTTTGTTTAGCACGTCTGTTTCACGGTTTTAATTGTCGCTCTAGACAGCCGCTTTATAAGATTGGCCTATTTTCCAACAAGCAAAGCTGGCTTGCTTTTTTAGCAGGTGTTATTTTACTGCACATCGTATTGCTAACGCCAGCACTAAGTGGCCTATTCCAAGTAGCAGACCTTGACTGGTCACAACTCTGGACTATTTACGGGCTATCCATTATCCCGCTTGTTGTCGTTCAATTATGGAAGGCCGTAACACAAAGGTAAGTATATAGAAGGTGAAAAAGATTTAGAGTAAATTGTTAGTACGCAACAATACATGCTATTCGCGCCTGA
>JBJEFO010000167.1:9589-16691 GCA_051874135.1 Lysinibacillus sp. | reverse complement strand
CGCTTCGCTTTCGATACAGATAAATTACTGCCCGTTAATGCGGGACAAAGGGGGGGCTGTACTGTGAATCGTCAACATGCAGGTGTATTGTTTGGGGGAATTTTACTACTTGTTGTAGCGATGGGCATTAGCCGATTTGCCTTCACACCATTACTGCCATTTATGCGAGTAGATGAAGGTTTATCGTTTCAGGAAGGTGGATGGTTAGCTTCGAGTAATTATGTCGGCTATTTTGTCGGAGCACTTGGCGCGGGATTTATTCATCGGCGTAAAAAAGGTTTTTTACTGAGCAATGTATTATTGAATGTCATATCCATTATCGGTATGGGACTAACGCACTCTTACGGGCTGTGGATTGTTTTACGATTCATTGCTGGGGTAACGAGCGGTTTTATTTTCGTTTTAACTTCTAGTATTATTATGGATTATTTGGCAAAGCACCTACTAACTCGGTGGTCTGGATATGCCTTTAGCGGTATCGGAATTGGCATTGCCTTATCAGGTTTGTCCGTACCATTTATAGAAACTCGCTTTTTATGGGAAGGTACATGGATTGGTCTTGGGCTTTTATCAACAACGTTTATATTATTAACACTTGTACTATGGCGACATATTGTGATCCAAGATAGCGAGCGTGTTGTCAAAACAGCTGATACGAACATTTGGCGTGGCTTTATGCCATGGCTTATTATTGCATATGGCTTAGAAGGCCTCGGCTATATTATTACTGGAACGTTTTTAGTCGATATCGTCTACAATATTGAAAATTTGCGCAGTTATGCGAGCTATTCCTGGGTTGTCGTTGGGATTGCTGCAGCACCGTCTGCACCATTTTGGATGGCAATGATGTCACGCTTTAAACCAATTCATGTGATGTTTGTTGCATACATATTGCAAGTGTTTGGCATTGTCTTACCTGTGCTATCACAAACCGTTTGGAGCGTATTATTATCTGCCTTTTTATATGGCTGTACGTTCGTCGGTATCGTCACACTTGCTACAGGGTATGGACGTCAATTATTCCCACGCCAAAGTGGAGCTGTTGTATCGATATTGACAACGTTTTACGCCGTTGGACAAATTATCGGACCGATTATTGCAAGCCGATTGGAAGGCCATTTCAATACGTTCAAGGCACCACTATTATTTGCTAGTAGTATCGTATTTTGTGCCCTGCTCATTTTAATAAGTGGTTATGCTTTCACGAACCGGAAAAAGGTCATACAAGTTAAAGGTGTAAAATCAACTTCCTAAGTGATTTTTACCGGCTTTGACTTTAAGAATAAAAGCAGGTCTCGTGTCTGCTTTTTTATTGTTCTTTAATATTATATGATGAAGATACAAAGGAGGATGGTTATGTCAAAAAGCGGAAAGGTTATTGCACAAACTGAAAATTATGGAGCAAATAACTACCACCCGCTATCAATCGTTATTACCGAAGCTGAAGGCGCGTGGGTGTACGACCTAGAAGGCAATAAATATTTAGATATGTTATCAGCTTACTCGGCGGTCAATCAAGGGCATCGTCATCCAAAAATTATCGAAGCATTAAAGACTCAAGCTGACCGTGTTACATTAACCTCACGTGCATTTCACTCTGATCAACTAGGACCATGGTATGAAAAGGTAGCGACGCTGACGAAAAAAGAAATGGTGTTGCCGATGAACACAGGCGCAGAAGCAGTGGAAACGGCTATTAAAACAGCACGTAGATGGGCCGTGGATGTAAAAAAAATCCCCGGTGAGGCAGAAATCATTTGCTGTACAGGGAATTTCCACGGACGAACGATGGCTGCCATTTCGATGTCATCCGAAGAGTCATATCAACGTGGATTCGCTCCGCTACTACCCGGCTTTAAAATTGTTCCTTACGGAGATATAGAAGCTATCCGTCATGCACTATCCGGAAATACTGCTGCCGTCATAATAGAACCTATCCAAGGAGAAGCAGGTATTCGTATTCCTCCTGAAGGATTTTTACGTGATGTATCAAAACTCTGTCACGACGAAAATATATTATTAATCGCAGATGAAATTCAAACAGGCTTAGGTCGTACAGGTAAAATGTTTGCTTGTGATTGGGAAGATGTTGTACCGGATATGTATGTGCTAGGAAAAGCGCTTGGCGGCGGTGTTATACCAATTTCATGTGTAGCAGCAAACCGTTCTATTTTAGGCGTTTTTAATCCTGGCTCACATGGTTCAACTTTTGGTGGGAATCCCCTCGCCTGCGCTGTATCAATTGCCGCACTTAATGTATTAATAGATGAAGATTTAACCGCAAAGTCTTTAACATTAGGCACTTATTTTATAGATAAATTGAAAGAAATAAAGCATCCTGCTATAAAAGAAATACGCGGTCGAGGATTATTTATTGGCCTAGAACTACATGAAGCAGCTAGACCTTATTGCGAGAAATTAATGAAGCTCGGCGTATTATGCAAAGAAACCCATGACACCGTCATTCGTTTCGCTCCCCCACTCATTATTTCACGCGAAGAGCTAGACTGGGCCATAGCGCAAATTAAAAAATTATTTACGTAATTTTTCTCACATACTATAAAACGCCTCAGAACTGAGATATTCTGAGGCTATGTTATTTCATTTATAAAGGAGCAAAGCAAGTGAAAACAATTTATGTAACAGGATATCGAGCGCATGAACTTGGTATTTTTAACGATAAGCATCCCGGCATTGCCGTTATTAAAAAGGCTCTTTACGACCAGCTCTATCAACTTTGTGATGAAGGGCTTGAATGGGTTGTCATTAGCGGACAATTAGGTGTAGAAAGCTGGGCAGCAGAAACGGTGCTCGAATTAAAAAAGGAATTTCCCAATCTAAAATATTCGGTCATTACCCCCTTTTTAGAACAAGAAAAAAATTGGAATGAACAAAAGCAAACACAGTATATACAAATTATTAACAATGCTGATTTCGTGACAAGCGTAACAAAACGTCCGTACGAAGCACCTTGGCAGTTTATTGAAAAAGATAAATTCATCATTAATAACACAGACGGCATGCTACTCATTTACGATGAGGACAATGAGGGTTCTCCAAAATATGTCCTTGCCCTTGTTGAAAAGTATATGGAACAGAACAACTATGAATTGATTCGAATTAATGCCTACGATTTGCAGATGGTTGCAGAGGAATTGCAACGTTCTGACTGGTAGCGACACCTTAGTAAAGAAAATTCTATAAAATCAGAATATTTTAGATGCTAAAATTCAATTTTCTGGTATAATAAAAGTGTAGTAAGTTAGCTTTTCTAACATGAAAAAAGGGGATGATTGATGAATGAACAAAATTAAAATGGTAGTAGAGCAATATCCGATTAATATTTTGCACCACACGTATAATCGTGAGTGCCGTTACACACGCGGATTGCACATTCCAGTAGAAGACTTCCAAAACATTGTAAACCTTATGTGTCCGGACACAAAAACGTATTTTGAGTTTCATAATGTAGCGAAGAAAATCGAGCGCGGCGAATATTTGAACGGCCATGCAGGCTTAGCTCGCCATATTGCTAACTACTACAAAACTGAGAAAGGTGCCGAAGTATCGGGCATAAACGATGGGCGCGACTTCTACGTCAAAATCGTTTAAGAGGTGACGACAATTGGAAACCCAAAATAAACACCGCCACAGTAGCAAGCTAAGCTGAGTACGCAACTGTATGGCGGTGTTATTTATTCCCCTACATTAACAATCAGTAATTCTCCCCCTACAAAATAAAAACTCATTTTTCTATATAACCGACCCTTTTTGCAGAATTTTTTACCTAACCTAAATTTACATTCAATAACCGTTGACATTTCAAATGAGAAAGATTATCATTATCGTTGTAGTAGTTAAGTATTTCATTCGTGTTTAAACATTCGAAACATGTCCCCCCAGATTAAGTTTCGAATTCTCCGTTAACATTTTTCATATTAAAGAGCGATGACAAATTTTCTTATAAAGAGATTTGTCATTTTCTCTATACGAGAAAATTATAAGTGGAAGTGCATAAGATTACATAATGAACGAAAAGGAGCGAAAACAATGGAATTTCGTATTGAAAAAGACACAATGGGTGAAATTAAAGTACCTGCAGACAAACTATGGAAGGCGCAAACACAGCGTTCTTTAGAAAACTTTAAAATTGGCACGGAGAAAATGCCGATTGAAATTATTCGTGCATTTGCCATTTTAAAACGTTCTGCAGCAATCGCCAATCAAAAGCTTGGTAAGTTATCTGATACAAAGACTAACGCAATCGTGGCGGCAGCTGATGAAATACTAGCAGGGAAATTAGACGAGCAGTTCCCTCTTGTTGTGTGGCAAACAGGTTCTGGTACGCAATCTAACATGAACGTGAATGAAGTAATTTCATTCCGCGCTAATCAACTACTAGAAGAGCAAAATAGCGATGAGCGCATTCACCCAAACGATGACGTAAATAAATCTCAAAGTTCAAATGATACATTCCCTACAGCATTACACGTTGCCGCTGTTATTGCAGTGGAAGATTTATTATTACCAAAGCTAAACGTATTAAAAGCAACTTTAGAAGCAAAAGCAGAGGCTTTCAAAAATATTATTAAAATTGGTCGTACACACTTACAAGATGCGACACCACTTACACTCGGTCAAGAAATTTCTGGCTGGGCACACATGCTTGTAAAATCAGAAAAAATGATTCAAGTGACGACTGAATTTATGAAGGAATTAGCAATCGGTGGTACAGCTGTAGGTACAGGTATTAACGCGCATCCTAAATTCGGTGAGATGGTTGCAGCTGAAATCGCAGCGTATACAGGCAAAAATTTCGTTACAGCAGAAAATAAATTCCATGCATTAACGTCTCACGATGAAGTAACAACTGCTCACGGTGCATTAAAAGCATTAGCAGCCGACTTAATGAAAATCGCTAACGATGTACGCTGGTTAGCATCTGGTCCACGTTCTGGTATCGGTGAAATTACAATTCCGGAAAATGAGCCTGGTTCATCAATCATGCCAGGTAAAGTAAACCCAACACAATCTGAAGCAATGACAATGGTTGCTTGCCAAGTATTCGGCAACGATGCAACAATCGGATTTGCCGCTTCTCAAGGTAACTTCGAATTAAACGTATTCAAGCCTGTTATTATTTATAACTTCCTACAATCAGCTCGTCTGCTTGCAGACTCTATGCAAAGCTTCAACGACAACTGTGCTGTAGGTATCCAGCCCAATGTTGAAGTATTAGATGCAAACTTAAAGAACTCTTTAATGCTTGTAACAGCTTTAAATCCGTATATCGGCTATGAAAAAGCAGCTGAAATCGCGAAAAAAGCTCACAAAGAAGGGTCAACATTAAAAGAAGCAGCACTTGCAACTGGTTACTTAACAGAAGAACAGTATGATGAATATGTAGATCCAGCAACAATGATTTATCCAAATGCTGAATAAAATAATCCCCTTGCCGTTTCGGTGGCAAGGGGATTATTTAGCGTTTTGATCAATAACTCACGTATTAATAATTACGAATTTGATATTCGTTCATTTTATGTGCTAAACGGATTATCACTTGTGCTAATTGTGCATACGTTACTTCATCTTTTGGTTTTAACTGATTATTTTCTGCTTCTAGTAGCCCCATTGTATACGCTAATGCGACATAGCCGCGTAGATCCTTGTCCACTTGGGAAGCATCACTGTAATTTAACTGATAAATATCGCTATGCTGCGCTGCTTTAGTTAGATTCAAAGTACCAATTAACCATTTTGCCAATTCTTGATTTGAAAGAGATGCAGTCGCATTAAATGTCCCCGTAGAGGCATCAAGCATCCCCATTCTTAATGCTTGTGTTACAAATGGATATAAATCATCATCTGGTGTAATATCCGTAAATGATTGATTCAGTGTTTCATATTCCCTAATCCCGTAGTAATACGTATATGTTACAGATTTCAGTAACGCTTTTAACGCCTCCTCTTTTGTAACTGACGCATCTGGGTTAAATGCTTCATCTACCTCTAAAGCACCTGTATGAATTAAATAATTTAACTCTTCCGCAGCTGTTGGGTGCTCGATTGTCGGTTTATCTGAAGTATCCATACCATAACCATATAACCATTCACCTGTTTTCGCATCAATGACAGCATACGAGCTTTCTTTAAAGATTGGTTGATATACTAAATTATAATGCTGCTCATCTTCCATCTTTGGATGGTTTACATATTGAAGCTTCAACTTTAACTGATTTTTTAACAGCTTCGTTGCTTCTTGTTGTGTCAAAATATCTGTTACTGCTGGCCACTCAACATTATCATACGAGCTCACATACAAGCTTAATAAACTACCTGTTGTCGCATCGACATTTACTGAAATTTGGTCACCCATTACCGATAAGCCATTTACGATACGTGGAAACGTAAAGTAATAACTATCATTATAATCCTCGTAATAGCCCTCGTCTAAAGGCAATGCATACTGGTGTACATAAGACGGTATCCATTCCTTCACATACGCAGTCGCCTTTTCTAATGCTTGTTGTTGTGTTAATTCTACATCTGAAGTACTATCATCCGCTTGTGGTTCGAGGTTATTTTTAATATCACTATAATAAATAATTTCCCCTGTTGCTTTATCAATTGTTAATGAAGTGCCTGTTCCACCATTTCTATACTCATACGTATAGCTAATGTTATATACTGTTTTACCAGTTTCCATAGTTATTTCTTCAATAGAATCAATGTTTAATTTAACACCTTTTTGATTTGTTGCAAGTAATTTCTGTGCCATCGCTTGTGCCTGCTCAGGTGTTAAATTCGGTTGCTTTGCTGGTAATGGCTCCGTTACGATTGGAGTAATTGTTTTATTTGGTAATGTCGAGGATAACCCTTCTGTCGTTAGCCAGTCGCCTGTTAGAGCATGTACACCTGATGTAATTTGGCTATTCGGTTTATAAACAAGCTTTGCCGTGTAATCGCCTGTTGTATAGTCCATATCAATGCTATATGATAGCTGTGCTTTTAATGCGTTTCGTACACTATTAGCAATGACCGATTCATTTTGTTTCTTAGACGGATCATCATACGTAAATTCACCTTTTACATTTTGTGGTTT
>JBJEFO010000167.1:8055-9489 GCA_051874135.1 Lysinibacillus sp. | reverse complement strand
ATCCCCCTATCTCTTTTTCGTAAAACATACGTTTACATTTATATTATACGAAATTTGGAAATAAATTGTTTCATTAATGTAATAATTTTCTATCATTTTGGAGAATTGGATATATTTTACCTACAAAAAAACACCTCCGATGACTGTGAATTACACACATTCATGGAGGTGTTTTTGTTATTTATGATTTATTTTTGTTAAAAGGTTAATCAACTAAAAGGACTATCATTGTTTCTTGCTCATCTGATGAACGAATTACATATCCCAAACAAAGATTAGTAATGTACCTAAGATAGTGATAATAACTAATCCGAAACCGTATACGATTTGCGAATAGATTCCCCACTTATCTTCTGTTTCACCAGCGTGCATGAATATCATAAATTGCAAACCAGCTTGTAAAAATGCAGTTACAAGTAATACGATTATGCCTGTTTGGAAGGACATATCTGTATAGTAAACTAGTAATGCAATCGCCGTTAAAATTAACGAGAATACAAAGCCCATTACTTGACCGATAGGAAAGAATTTTGCCATATTACATCAGTCCTTTCAAGTAAATGAAACTAAAGATGAAAATCCATACAACGTCTAAGAAGTGCCAATATAGCGAGAAGATGAACGACTTATTCGCTGTTTCTGGAGTTAAACCACGCTTAGAAATCTGCATCATAATGAATAAGCCCCAGAATAAACCTACTGTTACGTGCAAACCGTGTGTACCTAAAGTCGTTAATAAAATCGATGTAAAGGCACTTACTGTAATACCAGCACCAACGTGTGCATAATGCACAAATTCATAAATCTCAACGCCTAAGAACGCTAAACCTAACAGTAATGTTACACCCATAAATGTTAGCGTTGCTTTTTTACTTCCAACACGCATCGCATGAATTGCAAGACCGATTGTAAAACTACTTGTTAATAATAAGAATGTTTCTGCTAATACCGGAGCGATTTCAAAAATCTCTGCGCCAGTTGGACCGCTACCTGTACGGTCTACTAATGTAAAGTACGCGGCAAATAATGTCCCGAATAGCATAATCTCCGCACCAAGGAATACCCAGAAACCAAAAATTTTCAATTCATTTTCATGTGTACTATATTCTAGTGGGCGTGAGTGATCTACTTTAGCCATTATTTCGCACCTCGCTTTTCATATTGGCTTTCAGTCTTTTTAACTTCTTCAGCCGAAATATAATAGCCATGATCTTTTTCGAATGAACGATGGATCATACAGCCAAGAACAACTAGTAGGCCGACAATTGCCGGAATCCACATACTGAAGATTAGAGAGAATCCTAATAGGAAGAAACCACAACTCATAATGAACGGAGCACCTGAGTAGTTTGGCATATGAATCTTTTCGATTTCACCTTTAAAGATTTTCGTACCGTTTTTCTTCATATCCCAGAATGCTTCAGAAGTACTTTC
>JBJEFO010000167.1:0-7955 GCA_051874135.1 Lysinibacillus sp. | reverse complement strand
TTTAACATGAAGCCGAACATTTTTGGCCAGTAGAATGTTAAACCTGCTAACATCGCGTAAACAACACCAGGGATGATTACGTTATGGAAGTGAGCTACTAAGAACATCGTGTTGTGGTATTGGTAGTCAGCTGCAGACATCGCAAGCATAACCCCTGTTACACCACCAAGTGTGAATAACGGGATAAAGTGTACAGCATACAACATCGGCGTTGTAAATTCGATCTTCCCTTTATACATCGTAAATAGCCAGTTGAAAATCTTAACCCCGGTCGGGATTGCAATTGCCATTGTTGTAATTGAGAAAATAGAGTTTGTAAATGCACCTTGACCCATTGTAAAGAAGTGGTGCGTCCATACTGCGAACGCGAACACAGAGATAACAATCATCGACCATACCATGGAATTGTAGCCATATAGGTTACGGCGAGAGAATGTTGAAATAACCTCTGAGAAAATACCGAATGCCGGTAAAATTAAGATATATACTTCAGGGTGACCCCAAACCCAGAATAAGTTGGCCCAAAGCATGTCCATACCGCCATTGCCGATTGCAAAGAATTGCGTATCGAATAGACGGTCCATTGCCCCCATTGCTAACGCTACTGTTAACACTGGGAATGCAAATACTACGATTAAGTTTGCAATTAATGCTGACCAAGTGAACATTGGCATTTTGAATAATGTCATACCTGGTGCACGCATTTTCATAATTGTCGTAATGAAGTTAATACCTGTGATTAACGTACCAAGCCCTGCAATTTGGATGGCGATCATGTAGTAGTTCGTACCAACAGAAGGACTAAACTCGACATCTGCTAATGGGAAGTACGAAGTCCAACCTGCGTCAGGAGATCCCCCGACAACGAATGAAAGGTTGAATAACATAGCCCCCATAAAGAATAGCCAGAAGCTTAAGTTGTTTAAACGTGGGAACGCAACGTCACGCGCCCCGATTTGTAATGGCACTAAATAGTTAAAGAAGAATGTAATGAACGGCATCGCCATGAATAAAATCATTACTACACCGTGCGTTGTAAATACTTCATTATAGTGCTGTGCATCTAAAAATGTATTATCTGGAATAGCCAATTGATAACGTATCATAATCGCATCAACGCCACCACGGAATAACATTAAAAGTGCCGTAATTAAGTACATAATACCGATTTTTTTATGGTCAACTGTTGTAATCCACTCACGCCATAAGTAGCCCCATAGCTTGAAGTATGTGATTACCGCAACCAATGCAATCGATACAAGCACGATCGATACCATGGCAACGTAAATTAAAAAGCTTGGATGTGGTATCATAAAGCGCTCAAAAAATTCCATACTGTTGTAACTCCTTTCAAACTAGTACATCCTTTTGTTTACATCATTCATATGAAGAGTAATCTTCTTCATCTTAATTTTCTTGTTCTGTAGAATCATGCTCACTGTGATCTGATGTACCGTGATTATGTTCTGGTGCTGGTGAAAACTCTAGGTGTGTACCTGTATAAGTTGATTTACCAAGATGACCTGGCTCAAGTAACTCTTCAAATTTTTCTTCTGTAAGTGGTTCAGCAGTTGCATGTATATCTTCTACCCACTCATCAAATTCCTCTTTTGACAGTGCTGTTACATCAAATGTTTGTTCAGCTGTTCCTCTACCGGCGAAGTTTGCGTTACGTCCCCAGAACTCGCCTTCAACATCTGCAGCTAAATGCAATGTTGTTACCATGTCAGCCATGGCATATTTTTGTCCACCAAGTTGTGGAATCCAGAAACTTGTAATTGGTCCGAATGAGTATAGCTTGAACTCGATGTTACGGTTTGCCGGAATAAATAAATAGTTAACAGTTTCAATTCCTTGCTCTGGATAACTGAAGTGCCACTTCCAATCTGAAGAAGATGCATAAATGACTAACGGTTCCTCTTCTTCATATTCTTCTGGTGCACTTTCAACTAAATAGTTACTTTCTACCGTTCGGAATGATAAGAAAATAACAATTAACACGGGAACCCCGATACAAATTGCCTCTACTAACCAATGACCATGAATATGTGGTGGCTCGTAGTCAGGACTTTGTTTCGAAGCGCGGTATTTAAATAACATAAATACCAACAATGCAAGTACAACAAGTACAATTCCAGACATTAGATAAATTAGAAGCATTGTGTCATTTGCTTGCACTTCTGCTTGAGGACCTTTAGGATCAAGTACTACTAAACGGTCACATCCACCAAGAAACAGTGCGCTAAGACCTAAAGATGCGAGTAAAGTCCCTTTTTTGTTTACTTTCATAATAGACTCCTTTCAATGGACTAAAGAGAAGTAGATTTAATGTCACTGTCAATAAAGCTTAAATTATTTGAAAATAATTTAAGAAATGAAGTTTTAATTGCTCACTATCTTCGAAATATATTAAAACTGTACAACATAATCTGAAACCTTATAGCATTATTGAGCGTTAAATAATTATCCTAATATAAAACGATTCATTAATTTTATATAGTTATAGATTTTGAAATTTGTACATTTTATTCGAATATGTAAATGAACAATAGGATGGCAGAGAACATGTAAATCCCTAAATCAACATTTCTAGTGTATGAGCAAGCAATTTAATAGACTTACTCGTACACTTACTTTAGCTATAAAAGCTATTAGTAATTTTTGTGATGCATAAACGAATGACATATTTAAAAAATTCCCTTTCGTGATTAAATCTAACAAGGATGACAGTAAAGTAGATATTACGATTTTCACTAAATTTAATTTCTATTTAGACCAAACCCTCTTATAATGCACAGGAAAAAACTTCCTTTTTCCGAATTTTCTAACCATTTCCTTATCCGAAATACAGAAGTTCACTTATGTACAATAAATTGGATATACCCATCTCATTAACACGTGGATAAATTTTTCTTATATATTATTCTATTTATACCTCAACAATTGTCATCTTAATTCTTTCTCTAATCGCAAGTCAAGAAACGACAATTATTTGACATAATTTTTTTTATTTTTAATACACAGAATTTTAACATTTCCACTATCGTCATAGGTGAAACGTTTTGTTTTATAATTTTTTCTAGCTATTCCAAAGCGTAAAAGAGCTATTAATGTCATAAAATAAATTATTTCCATTTACATTTTCAAGCAATGTAAAATAAACAATTCAAATTAATGCAACGCTTTTTTTAGCAGAAAATTACCATTTAAAACAAAATATATCCTAAAAATATCAACTCAGACTTTATTTTTAAAATTCAATATTTTTCTAAAATAGGTTTAAATAATTATATACGTATTAATCAGTAATATATTTACTTCTTTCGGAGAAATAAAATCCCCTTTTGTAATCCAAAAATAACCATTAACTGAATCTAAAAAAAATATTATTTTTTATTTTGAAACAAGGATTTCGGTTAGGCTGATAGTGGTGACATTTACTATATAGGGAAAATTTTATTTAGGAACTTTCGAACGCGGGACTGCATGAGGGGATTAATCAACATAACTAATTTATTTTGCATTTGATTGAACATCCAGTGGGAATATCGACTTCTTTCTTACTATAACCATCCTATAAAAACACCAAGGCGCTGCTCGTATTACCAATGCTTGAGCAGCGCCTTTAGTCAAATGTGTCTTGATCGTCGTATTTCTCAATTGTTTTTTCCAATTATTGTGCCTCCTGTAAGATCGTTTTATTGTTCTCAAGAAGCTGAATCATCGACTGAAGAATCTTTTCCTCCATTCTTGGTGATGAATTAACTTCCTTTGCAATAATACGCTTTAAATCTAAAATCGTCTGAACTTCGAGCATGTGCTTTTCAGCTAATTTGAAAGCCTGCTCTAACTGACCGGTCACCATGGGCAACTCTCCTTTTCAAATGTAGTTATTACTATTATATCAGAAAATTCCCCAAGTGGAACTAATCTACTTATACACTTTACATTTATTTAACAGTCTTACTCAAAGCGAAAATCAGTCCACCAAAACAATAAATCGCAACATACTTACCCCCAACTAAGAAGCCACCTCCCCCTTCCTATGTAAATTAAGCGGCTACGTGTGATTTATAATCCTTTTATCAGTCAACAATCACGCATCGCTATTTTCTTTAATATATTCCATTTTGCATTTCGCCATTCCTACAGAGTTCGTTCTTTACACCGTTAATTTTTATACATTAAACTCGATACTTTATACTATAAAAAAACATCTACTCATTCTATAAAAATAGTCTAAGTAGATGATTTAATAGTTAGTTATGAGCTTAAGCTTGTTTATTTTCTACACGCTTTTCGCCAACTGCATGCATGTCGGTTTCAACCTTTGATTTACCTAAAATATTAAATAAAATGTTTAACACAATTGCTGTTACAGAACCTGTTACGATACCGTTTGAGAATAGTAACGAAAGTGATGATGGTAAACCTGCAAATACTGAAGGTACAACTGATACCCCAACACCTAAACCGACTGCACACGCAACAATTAATGAGTTTTCCATTGATTTTGAGATTTCTGGTGCTAGCATTGTCATCCCTTGTGTAATTACTAAACCGAACATCGCAATCATCGCTGCACCAAGTACTGGTGTTGGGATGATTTGTGTTAACGCTGCGAATTTAGGGAAGAAACCTAAGACGATTAATAAACCACCTGTAATAAAGATCACTTTACGTTCTTTCACGCCTGTAATTTTCACTAAACCTACATTTTGCGAGTAAGTTGTATAAGGGAAGGCATTGAAAATACCACCAATCACAGAAGCTAATCCTTCCGCGCGATAACCTTTTGCTAAGTCTTTAGAAGTTAAAGGCTTTTTACAAATATCACTTAATGCATAGTAAACGCCTGTTGACTCAACAAGCGATACCATTCCTACTAAGGTCATCGTAATGATGGACTCTAAATGGAATTCCGGTGCTCCGAAGTAGAAAGGCTGTACCATATGGAACCAACCTGCTTCTTTAACAGAAGTAAAGTCAACAACGCCCATTACTAATCCAGCAATCGTACCTACAATAATACCCATTAAAATCGCAATAGCACGCATAAAACCTGTCGTAAAACGATAAACAACGATAATTGTAATTAATGCAATAGCTGCTAATAATAAGTTCGTACTTGAACCAAAGTTTTCTGCCGCTGCATCACCGCCACCGATATTTGTAATCGCTGTACCAAGTAATGAAATCCCGATAATTGTCACAACTGATCCCGTTACAACAGGTGGGAAGAAGCGAACAATTTTACCGAATACACCTGAAATCAACACAATAATTAAGCCAGATACAATAATTGAACCATAGATTGCATTAATGCCAACATCAAAGCCAATTGTAATAATCGGCGTTAATGCCGTAAACGTACAGCCAAGTACAACCGGTAAACCAATACCAATTACTTTTCCCCGCCATACTTGTAATAATGTCGCAAGACCACACATAAACAAATCAATTGCTACTAAATACGTAATTTGCTCTCCCGACATCCCGAGTGCTCCACCGATAATAAGCGGTACTAAAATAGCACCCGTATACATCGCAAGTAAATGCTGAATACCAAATGTAAATGCTTTTGCGTTATTCATTAAAACTCACCGTCTTCGAAAAATTCGACCTTCCCGTTTGCCAAAGATTTAATTCGTGCTAATGATTCTATGCGTACGCCTTTTTCACGTAATAATTTTCCACCGTCTTGGAAGCCTTTTTCAATAACAATACCGACACCCACTACAGTCGCACCTGCCTGCTCAGCAATGTCAAGCAAACCTTTAACTGCCTCACCGTTCGCTAGGAAGTCGTCAATAATAATGATATTATCATCTGCTGATAAGAAACTTTTTGATACAGAAATTTCATTCGTTTCATTTTTCGTAAATGAATGTACCTTCGATGAGTATAGGTTATCCGTTAATGTTAGCGACTTACGTTTGCGAGCAAATACAACTGGTGCACCAATTGTTAAGCCAAGGAATGTTGCTGGTGCAATTCCTGAAGATTCAATCGTTAATACTTTTGTAATAACGTCATCTGAATAGCGATTGGCAAACTCCTCACCAATTTCTTTCATTAAAAGCGGGTCAATTTGATGATTTAAAAATGCATCAACCTTTAATACACTGTCCGATAAAACTTTTCCCTCTTGTTCAATTTTCTCTTTTAAAAGCTTCACAGCAAAGAGCTCCTCCTCTATTTTCACCTTACTACAATAAAAAAACTCGAAAGCCCGTTTCCCTATAAGGAAACAAGACTTTCGAGTATTCGTCAAAAGTATATAACGAAAAATATCACGTAATGTATGACACTCGACCGTTAAACTTGTTCCTCATAGTCGACTGATTTACGGTTAGTCGGTAGAAACTTGCAAGCCTTATTCTTGCTATTATATGAGTAAAGTTATTTAACTAAGATTTTAAGAATGTCACAATTATAATCAGCTTATTTTTCAATTGCAATGGCATCAACAATAATAAAATGATTTTGATTATTCGGAATTTACTGTAAAAATACTCTTTTTTTAAAATTAACGTTCGGATTCAGAGGTTTTATGACAGTTGTTGCAGTACATGTTTCTTAAAGTTCGCAAACTTTTCACCAGACTTACCATACATACTTAAATTACGACATGCTAAAATTTTCACTTTGCGCTCTTCATGAAAATGTATTTCAGCAAATGTACCGACTTCTTCAAGTTCCTGTACTTTTTCAATATGTGCATAATAATCAATTAAACAATGCTCAAATTGGTGACGGAATTGCTTTAATGCATCAGCACCATGTAAAATCACTATCTCTGGTTGAAACTCTTCCAATACTTCACGGAATACTTGAAAGCCTTTTTCATAGTCTTGTAGTGTTGTTTTTTTTAATGCTTTTAATTGTTTTACAGAATCCGCCATTAACGTCGTGACGTTCGTATTTACGACTACTTCGCCACACGCCTCTTTTAGCCACTGTGTAAATGTAGCAACTCCCTTATTCTCACGGGACTGCATTTTCTCACCGTAGAGACGGTCAAAAAGCGATTCATTAACGAGTGATTCAATATATTGCTGCTGTTCGTCAAGCTGAATATCGAGTTTTGGTTGTGGGAATGCACCGACAACGAATACACGTGATTTGTATGGATTGCCATCTACTAGGAACGGTCGGAAAACAACTTCCTGCTCCTGTGATAATATCCAATCATTTATTTTTCGATGAAAGCCAATTGATACACCCATCTTTTCACCTTCTAACTTTCAACCGGTGCAAATAATTGCTTTACCCCATAATCTAAATCAGGCAACAATACCGCATTCGGATGATATTTTTTTATTTGTTCTATAATATTAGCATAATACCAATATTGCATGTCTTTTCCCGCATTAAAATGATCCCATGTAGATTCACCGAGTTGTGATAGTTCATATTTAATCGCACGAACGTTTTGAATTTTTTCTGCCAAAACAATCGCCAATGTATCTTCACTCAAGTATTTTATTTGATTAATCATATATTGTTTGCGTTGTTCCCAACTAAGCGATTTATCTGGTTCAGAGACCGCTTTTACGAGCATTAAAATATTATCGTCAAACAATTCACGTACCTCTTCTTCAGTGGCATCCGTATCCTCTAGTACATCATGTAGCAGCCCTGCTACCACTACATCATCTCCGTAGTTAGCTGCTTTTAAAATACGTGCCACACCGAATAAGTGTGTTGAATACGGAACGTTTAATCCCCGGCGATATTGTCCCTCATGCTTTCTTGCAATATATTGCGTCGCCTGATCTACTAAACTCATCTAAATCACACTCCTCTTACTATATATTATAACATTTTTTTACAGCATAAAACGTTAGTAATTACACTTCAATATGCTAAAATGTTATGTTTTTCATAATATTATTTAGCTCTTCGCCAAAATACGTTCTTGACCGCATATTCCGTTCCAGGCGGACGCTTTC
>JBJEFO010000166.1:1683-16731 GCA_051874135.1 Lysinibacillus sp. | reverse complement strand
GTAGCGCGAATAGTACACTTGGTATAATTCTAATTTTTAAATGCCGTCTCTATATATGGAAATAATTATTTTTAAATTTGCTCATTATAGGTTATTATGCAAAGCAGTCTGAAAAATCCTTAGTTGTTTAGGCGACTAAGGGTTTATTTTTATATATAATAGAATTTGAAAAGGAATTAAAGAAGTGAGGAAAAAAATAATGAATGCACAAAAGCTTTCAAAACGTTTAGAAACAGTTGCATCATTTGTACCAACAGGTGCTGTGATAGCAGACATCGGGAGTGACCATGCGTACTTACCTTGTTATTTAGTACATAAAGGTATCGTAAGTCGCGCAATTGCAGGAGAAGTAGTAAAGGGGCCGTATGAGTCAGCAGTTCGACAAGTGCGAACAGAAGGGCTAACACAATCGATCACAGTGCGCTTAGCTGATGGGCTTGCTGCTATTCAAGAAGAAGATCATGTGAATACAGTGACGATTGCTGGTATGGGCGGTCCGTTAATCGTTTCCATTTTAGAGAAACATCCAGCGAGTTTAAAAAATGTAACACGGTTAATTTTACAGCCAAATATTCATGCAAAGGTTATTCGTGAATGGGCTCTTGTAAATGGATGGGCTATTTTAGATGAAGCTATTTTAGAAGAAGATGATAAGATTTATGAAGTGCTTGTACTTCAACGAGGGCAAGAAACGTTAACAGAAGCGGAAATTTTACTTGGCAAGCACTTGATTGCTGAAAAATCGGATGTATTTGTTCAAAAATGGACGAAAGAAATTGCCAACTGGAATCGAGTTTTACAATCGATTGAAAAAGCGGAGGCAACAGCTGAAATTGAAAGTAAACGTGCTGAACTTCGCCATTTAATTCAGCTTGTACAGGGGGTACTAGCGTGAAAGCAGTAAATGGGCATGAAATTATTCAACTTTTTGAAAGCTGGTCACCGAAAAAGTATGCGTGTATGCCGAATGATCCGATTGGACTAGCGATTGGCACATTAAATAAATCTGTATCGAAAGTGTTAGTAACGCTAGATGTGACAGATGCTGTAGTTGATGAAGCAATTGCAAATGGCTGCGAGCTAATACTTGCACATCATCCACCGATTTTCATGAAGCTTAGTAATTTACGTACGGATAACCCACAAGGTAAGCTGTATGAAAAGCTTATTAAAAACGATATTGCCGTTTATGCAGCACATACAAATTTAGATGTAGCACCAGGTGGCGTTAATGATTTGCTTGCGGATGCACTAGGACTTGTTGACCGTCAAATTTTAGAGCATACGTATAATGAACAGTTAATGAAGTTAGCTGTCTTTGTACCGACGATGCATGCTGAAGAAATGCGCACAGCACTTTCTAAAGTAGGTGCGGGTCAAATTGGTTTATATGACTCTTGTAGCTTTACAACGAGTGGAGAAGGGCGTTTCCGTGCGTTAGAAGGGGCGAATCCTTTCCTTGGAGAAGTGGGCGAAATTGAAGTAGCAGATGAAGTGAAAGTAGAAGTTGTTTTTCCTTCGAGCATTAAAAATAAAGTGTTAAAAGCGATGCTAAATGCACATCCATACGAGGAACCAGCATATGATTTATGGGCGCTTGATTTGCAAGCAAATGAGCAAGGATTAGGTCGTATCGGTAAGCTTCCAGAACCGATGACGCTAAAAGAGTTTGCACAGCATGTAAAAGTGCAATTAGATGTACCGGCTCTTCGTGTTGTAGGTGAGTTAGATACAATCGTGCAAAAAGTAGCGATTGTTGGCGGGGATGGCAATAAGTATACGCGTACAGCAAAATTTGCAGGTGCGGATGTGTTTGTAACGGGCGATATCGGTTTCCATGTAGCACAAGACGCTGAAGTAAATGGATTAAATATTGTAGATCCAGGTCATCATGTCGAAAAGGTAATGATGAAAGGGGTAGCTGAAAAAATGACTGCTATGTGTGCAGAAAAAAAGCTACCTGTTGCATTTATTCCGTCTACGATTCATACAGAACCGTTTAAATTTATATAAGGGGTATTTAAGATGGATGAAAAACAAGTGATGAATAACGGCAAAATCTGGATGATCATCGGGATTGCCATTGCTGTTATTGGTCTACTATTTACGATTGCGATGAATGTTGTGAGCAATCAAAATATCGACCGTTTAACTGCAAAATGCGAAAAAAATGGTGGTACACCAGAAGTAATCGAAAACGGCTTTATTTTAACAACGAGCTATGAGTTTACGTGTATTGAATAATTGGCGTACAAGAAAAGGACATGATTTTGACCTAATTTGGTTGAAATCATGTCCTTTCTTAAAATGTAAGAATTACTAGAATTATTTTATCGTTATTAGACTTTTAATAAACACATTAAATTTTCCAATGTAAAGTTAAGCTGACTATCGAATTCGTTGTCTAGATAGTGGGAAATTTCTTCGTAAGTTTGAATAGCTGCCTCTGCGTGTCCATGTTTTAACAGCAATAATAAATATTTTTTTAAAAACGTTTCATCGTAATAATGGCGTTTGACTAATTTCTCATAATACATAAGTGCTTTATCATCATTTGAGCCTTCATAATGTTGTATACAAAATTGAATTAATTTGAAATATTGACGTTCATAATATAATCGAAATGGGGCAATCCATTCGAAATCTTCTTCTGTTAATAGCCCTTCTTGATACAAAGTCACCGCTTCTTCCGCAAGTTCAATCGTCAGCGTATTATTTTCATACTGCTTGAAAATCGCTTGGAATCGGTAGAGATCTATATCCCAATGCGGTTTTTTACATACATAATTTTTATTCAATAAACTAATTTCAAATGAAAGTCCTTGATTTTTTAAATCCTTCTTTAAATAAGATAACGTCGTATGTAATCGATTTTTCCCTGTGTGACTTTCAGAGTTTGGCCATAATACTTCAATGAGTTCATCAGGGCTAATAGGCTGCTCGACATGATATAAAAAATATGCTAATAAATTTCGCCCATGGCTCGTTCTAAACTGGATTATTTTGTCCTGCATAGATAAGTTGAATTGCTTGAAAAACGTCACTTTGCACGTATCGCTTCCTTCTTTTTCAGGTGTTACTTGTTGTAATCGAGCAATAGTTTTAGAGAGACGTTCTTGACTTACAGGCTTTAATAAATAATCAAATCCTGCCACATCGAATGCTTCCAATGCATAATTTCGATGTGCTGTTAAAAAAATTATTACTAATGCCGGGAAATCATTTCTTAATTTAGTTGCTAATTCAATGCCATTCATGTGAGGCATATGAATATCTAAAAAAACAACATCAAATTGCAATGTAGGCAATGCTTCTAAAAAATCATGTACTTTTCGAAAAGAAGCAACAACCTTTATGCAACGGAATGCATTTAGCTTATCTTCTAAACTTTTTATAGAATACCATTCATCATCTATTATTACGGTACGAAACAAATAAACCACCTTCTATCGACTTTTTGTAAAAGTAAACTATATAATAATAATAATAACATTATTTGTAAAATAGAGGATGAATTAATGAAGGATAATATTTGGTTTAGATATGGACTTGTTTTATTAGGAAGCTTTTTAGTACTATTCATCATGCGTTTATGTTGGATGACTCTTTTTTATCCGATACAGGTGGAATATACTGACGGTAATCACATAAATATCGATTATGCACTTATTGAGGAAAACGAGCTAATTCATCTCCCAATTGATGTGGAAGATAGTGCAACATCCTCCTATGATCAAATGATGGAAATTTCGTTTAATACGATACGAGATGAAACAACGCTCATGTTTTATATTCCGAAAAGTAATTATAAAACAGAGCTGTTTATCAATAATAAGCTGATTAGCTATTCGTCTAATACATACGGGGAAATATATAGTGCATATACGGCAGAAGTAACAATTAATGAGCCGAACTTTACAATCGCAATTGCTTCAGATGACAATGAGCCAAATACGAGGTTATTTGATAAGGCCATTATAATGAGCTCTGTTGAAGGAGTCACAAACCGAAGTGAATTTAATAATTTGATGAATGTAGTCATTTTGATTACGCTATTATTAAATATTATTTATAGTGCGTTCATTTATATTTTTGTTTATCGCAATCGAATTGTTCTTTTGTATGCCGTTACGTATATGTTTCCGTTTTTAGATGAATTGTATCGATTTATGAGTAGTATAGAAGATGAAATTTTAATATCCTATGTCGTAAATGCAAAATTAACGCCGATTTTAAATTTATGTACAGCGATTTGTATTGTTCGTTTTGGTCAATTATTAGTAGCTAATAAAATAAAATATCAAGCGCCTATTATGCTGTCATTCGGGCTATCTTTCTTCATGTTGCTCGTGAGCCCGCTTGCTTACCAAGGTACGATTGAGCTTCTTTTGCTCGTCTTTTATTTCATCGCAATAATATATACATATAAAGCAGTTTGGCAAGGAACGAATATTTCAGAAAAAGAGCTATACTTTTTACTTTTTGCATTAACGGCAGCAAGTTCCGGTATCTTATGGGGTGTCATAAAATCGCAACTATCATATGAAATTCCATTGTATCCTTTTGATTATTTATTTATACAACTGGGCATTGCTAGCTTTTGGGCTTACCGTTTCTACTTAAATGTTGAAAAAGAAAAATTTTACGTAGAAGAATTAAAACAAGCAAATCAAATGAAGGATGACTTTTTACGAAGAAGTTCAGAACGCCTACAAAATCCGTTAAACGCCTTTATTTTTGAATTAGAAAAGGATGAAGTTAATTTATCGCAGTTAAAAAAGACGGCGCAGATGATGAATTTTTCACTTGGTCATTTATTTGATTATATGTATCTTCAAAATGAAACGATTGAAATAAAAGAAAAGCCTATTTCAGTAGTACCATTACTTAGTTATTTAATTAGCTTGCTGCAACCGTATAGTCGCTCAACTAATATAGCTATTGTATTTAATAATGAGATGAAACAGTTATACGTAGTAGGGGATAAACAAAAGCTAAGTCAGGTGCTGTTTAATCTTTTATATACGGCAATAATAAAATTGAAGCCTGGAAGTGAAGTGACAATTGACATAAAAGAGGATGGACGGCGTATCATTATTTGTATTGCTGAAATGCCAATGGAATATTGGAACGAGCTCGATCAGGTCACAATCGATATATGCCATCAATTGCTTGCTCTGCAACAGGGGAAACTAACATTTAATAACGGAACGATTGAAGTTTGTTTAGTGAAAAGTAACGAAAAAGAGTCGCGATATGTCCCATTAGAACAATTAGAAACGCCTATAGAGTACAAGGGGAAAGCTCTTTTATGGTCCGAAAATCATGCAGATAATTTATTGTTAATGACGTTATTATCTTCTCAGCATTATCAGCTAACGATAGCAAATGAAGTTGATTTTTGGTCGCAATTGCAATCCTATCAATATGATTTAGTCATAATTGATTCACTAATTTCAACGCATTCCGCACTAGACATTGTCGAGCAAATTCGACAACAATTTTCATTTGTACAGTTACCGATTTTATTAATTACTGTTCATGCACATGATTTAGAAGTGTCGACGATATTTAAATTAGGTGTCAATGACTATATTGTGAAGCCAATTCAACCCCTTGAGTTTATTTCGCGTGCGCGCTCACTTATGATGATGAAACAAACGGTAGAAAATGAAATCAATTTGGAGGCGGAGTTACTGCGTGCGCAAATTGAACCACATTTTTTATTTAATACATTAAATACAATTGCTTCGTTAAGCACGATTAATCAAGAAAAGATGATTCATTTATTAAACGAATTTGGTAGTTATTTAGCAAGTTTATTTGATGCGCGGATGCTCAATCGTACAGTGCCGCTGTCTGATGAAATTGAACTAGTTAAATCGTTCGCCTATATTCAGGAGCAACGGTTTATGCCAGATTTAGAAATTGTTTGGCAACTAAAGTATGGACCGTATAATGACGTAACCATTCCACCGTTTAGTTTACAGACGTTAGTGGAAAATGCAATTCACCATGGCATTCATCCGAAGGGCGATAAAGGAACAGTGACAATTAGCATGTGGAGAAATAAACAGCAATTTTTCATCCGTGTAGCAGATGATGGGATTGGCATACCACCTGATCGATTAGCAACAATTATTGAAGCAAGTAATGGCATCGGACTACGTAATACACAAGAACGAATTCGCCGAAGTTTAGGGGGCACATTACAAATCGAAAGCGTGGAAGGACAAGGAACAAGCTGTACGATTAGCATACCTATATAAGTTGAATTTAATATTTATACATGGAAAGTAAATTCGCATTTGCGCCTAGCATGCCGCATGAACGTGAAGAATGAGACCGCGCGCATTTTGCGGGCTCATGCGGAACGTGCGGCCAGCGCAAATGCATGGGTAAAAATTTATTTCGAACTATATATATAAACATTTAAGAATTTGTTTAGCAACTTCTAGTTTAATGAAACTAATCATTTACGCGGAGTTGATTAAAATGAAAAGTCTTCAAATGTTTATCGATTATTCTCCAAATCCAATCATTATATTAAATACGGATGGTCAAATAATGGCGTTTAATCATCATGCACAGCAATGGCTAAATTTAAAATGTGGAGAATATGTAGAGAATGCAACTAATCAGCTAAAACATAAAAATTTACTGAAACAAGGGTTTCATGTTTTACAACAATCGAATGAATACCATAAACGACTTGTTATTGATTGTTACTGTTTTCATATTGATGCAACAAAATTTCACTATAATCAGCAAGAGAATTTTTTTATTATCTTCCGAGATATAACAGCTGAATACCGAAAAGAGCAACAAGTTTATGAGTTAGCTACACGTGATATGCTGACAGGGTTGTATAATCGCTACTATTGTGAAAAGCATATTAATACACAAGTTCAACAGTTAAAGGCTTCACAGTTAGCGGCATTTGTCCTAATCGATTTAGATGACTTTAAACAGGTTAATAATCGATATGGTCATATTATCGGAGATGCTTATTTAGAACATGTAGGAGCTGTTTTAAGTACGTTAAACTATGGGCAAAATATTGCTGCACGTATCGGAGGAGATGAATTTGTCCTCTATTTCCATAACATAGAGTGCGAAAATATCGTATGTGAGTTAATAGAGCGATTACGTTATTTGTTCAGTGTAAATTCTTTTCGAAAAAACGAGTTATCGATTACAGTACAATTTAGTGTTGGCTTTGCAATAGGCAATCAACAATCTAATTTTGTTGTTCTTTATAAAACAGCTGATGAACGATTGTGTGAGAATAAGTATAAGAAGTTCAAAAATAAACAGGGCTAGCCGAAGTTATATGCTTGGCTAGCCCTGATTTACTTTTAGTAAGGCATGATTTTTTCTACAGGCTTTGGTGCTTTAATTTTCGGTAATATTTTATCAAGTGTTACTGTACGTACAATTTCATGCGTAGATGGGTCGTTTTTGTCGAATTTTTCTAAAAACGAAATAACTTCTTTCACGATTGGTGTTGGTGTTGAAGCACCAGCAGTTACCGCTACTTTATCGATATCCATTAACCACTCGATTTTTAACTCTGAAATATCTCCAATACGGTAGGATGGTGTACTAGCGATCTCAACTGAAACTTGTGTTAGACGATTTGAATTGTTTGACATTGGATCCCCAACAACGATTAGAAGGTCTGCGTCGCCCGCTTGTTGTGCAACGGCTTCTTGGCGCACTTGTGTTGCTAAACAAATTTCTTTATGCACCTCTACAGAAGGGAATTTTTCTTTGATTTTTTCCATTAAAAATGCAACGTCCCACTGGCTCATTGTTGTTTGATTTGTCACTAAAATTTTCTCGTTATCTAGTTGTAAATTATCAATGTCTTTCATTGATTGAACAAGATGTACATGGTCAGGGGCAACACCGATTGCTCCTTCTGGCTCAGGATGTCCTTTTTTACCTATATAAATAATATCGTATCCTTCAGCAGACTTTTCACGAATTAAATCATGCGTCACTGTAACATCTGGACACGTTGCATCGATTGCTACGAGACCTTTACGTCGCGCAATTTCGCGAATTTCGGGTGAAACGCCGTGAGCCGTATAAATGACCGTTCCTTTTTCCACTTGTTCGATAATGTCTTTACGGTTTTCGCCGTCTAGTGTAATAATGCCTTCTTGCTCAAATGCATCTGTAACGTGTTTATTATGAACAATCATCCCTAAAATATAGATTGGACGAGGTAATGTCTTATCAAGTGCGGCATTACGGGCGATGACCATAGCATCAACAACACCATAGCAATAACCGCGTGGATTAATTTTAATAACTTCCATGCTTCGAACTCCTTTCAAGCTTGTCTATCTATTATACCGGAGCACAGAAATTAATACAAAGAAACGTTTTACAGAACCATTGAACTAGCGTTTAGAAAGTATATGGAAAAGGGAGATCTCGGGGACCCGAGATCTCCTCTATTCAGGTTGATAAATTTTCGGAAGTGATGGTTTTGTAGAATAGTCAGCGCTACGTTTTGGTTGTTTATCTGGCTTGGAAAATGTGTCTGATTTAGCTGAGCTTTTAGAAGATGTAGATTTTCTATTCGCATCAGGGGCATTTTGGAATCCTTTATATAGTCTGAAAAGTGCAGGTATATTTTTAAACATTGGTACTGCTTGTTGTACATAAGGAGCATACGTTTGAGCCGTTTTCATAAATTGGCCAGTTGATTGCAAAAATTGTTCGATTCGAGCCGGTGCTAGTAGGGAGGATACGCCAGCTGCTCCAGCTGCTGCGCCTGCCACTTCAGCCGCTCCAGCTGCCTCGGCTACGCCAGCCACGCTAGCTGCTCCAGCCGCTACGTCAGCTGCTGCACCGGGTAGTCCTGTTCCAGGAAAGCCAGCTCTAGAAAATCGACCGCCAGGGAATCCAAAACCGGGTGCACCAAATCTAGGAAAGCCTGCTCTAGGTATTCCCGCTCCAGGTGCTCTGCCGCCAAAGAAGCCAGGGCTAGGATAACCAGGTGACCTAAACGGCACAGGTGGTATACGAGGTGGAATTGCTGGTGCTCGATATGGGACATTTCGATAAAATGGATTTGGATACATGCTTTTCTCCTTTCAGTCACATTATTATTTGACGCAATGCTTGATTAAAGCTATCATATGCAAATGGTCAACTAAATGTACGTTTGTGGTACAATAGAAGACGATAGAGGAGTGAAAAAAATGTCGAAATATACAGATTATCAATTTAAGCCATTTTTGCAGGACGCCATTGCAGAATTAGGTTTTAAAGAGCCGACACCGATTCAAAAAGAAATGATCCCATTAGTGTTAAAAGGGAAAAGTGCAATCGGACAGGCGCATACAGGTACGGGAAAAACACATAGCTTTTTATTACCAATCGTTGAGCGTATTGAAGAAGAGAACCAACAAGTGCAGGCGGTTATTACTTCGCCAACACGTGAATTAGCACAGCAAATATTTGATGCATTACAGCAATTAATTGAGCATACAAACATTCAAGCGAAATTATTTATTGGTGGAACAGATAAACAACGTTCAATCGATAAATTAAAAACACAGCCTCATATTGTAGTAGGTACACCGGGGCGTATTAAAGACTTAGTAAAAGAAGGTGCGTTGCTTGTACATACAGCGCCAATTTTAGTAGTTGATGAAGCGGATTTAGCATTTGATATGGGCTTTATTGAAGATATCGATGGCTTTGCTTCACATATGCCCGAAAAGCTAGAAATGTTTGTATTCTCAGCGACAATTCCAGAAAAATTACAACCATTTTTAAAGAAATATATGGATTCACCAGTTCATATTCAAATGAACGATAAGCGTCCAGTAGCAGAAAACATCGACTTTGTTTTAGTACCTGTGCGTTCGAAATCACGTAATTCACGTTTAATGGATGTGATTAAAGGGATTAATCCTTTCTTAGCAGTTATTTTCTGTAACACGCGTAAAACAGCGGAACATGTTGCGGGGTATTTAGCAGAGCAAGGCATTCGTGCAGGGCAAATCCACGGTGATTTAAGCCCACGTGATCGTAAAAAAATGATGAAGCAAATTCGAGATTTAGAGTTCCAATATATTGTAGCAACAGACCTTGCTGCACGTGGTATCGATATTCAAGGGATTTCCCACGTTATTAACTATGAAATTCCAGAAGATCTAGAATTTTTCATCCACCGTGTAGGTCGTACAGCGCGTGCTGGTAATAAAGGAACAGCGATTACACTTTATCAACCAGAAGATGAGGATGCATTAGCGCGCATCGAAAAAATGGGTATCCCATTTGAACAAAAAGATGTGAAAAATGGTGAATGGACAGACCTTAAAGATCGTCACCAACGTGCAAGCCGTAAAGGTGAGCGTAAACAAGATGAAATCGATGCAAAGGCAAAAGCGTTAGTACGCAAGCCTAAAAAAGTAAAACCAGGTTATAAACGCAACATGAGATGGGAAATGGAAAAAATTAAAAAACGCGAACGTCGTATTAAAAATCGCGGTAAAAAATAATAGAGAAAAAGGGGGGAAGCTAGTAAAACGGCTTCTCTCCAATCTTTAGGGAGAGATATGAGATGTTATTAGGCTCACACGTATCGATGAGCGGTAAGCATATGTTGCTAGGTGCTAGTGAAGAAGCAGCTAGCTATGGTGCCAATACATTTATGATTTATACAGGTGCACCTCAAAACACACGTCGTAAATCGATTGCCGAATTAAATATTATGAATGGCTTATTCCATATGAAAGAGAATGGGATATCAAATATCGTTGTCCATGCACCTTACATTATTAATCTAGGTAATACAACGAAACCAGAAACATTTGAATTAGGTGTGACTTTCTTACAAGAGGAAATTAAACGTACTGCGGCACTAGAAGCAACGCAAATCGTCTTACATCCAGGTGCTCATGTAGGCGCAGGTGTCGATGCAGGTATTGCGAGAATTGTAGAAGGTTTAAATGAAGTATTAACAGACGAGCAACCTGTACAAATTGCGTTAGAAACGATGGCAGGAAAGGGTTCCGAGATTGGTCGTACGTTTGATGAACTTGCACGTATTATTGACGGTGTTACACATAATGAACGCCTATCAGTTTGTTTAGATACTTGTCACGTGCATGATGCGGGTTATAATATTGTTGAAGATTTTGACGGTGTGTTAAACGAGTTCGATAAAATTGTAGGCATAGATCGTTTAAAAGTGCTACATATTAATGATTCGAAAAATGTACGAGGCGCGGGAAAAGACCGTCATGAAAATATCGGCTTTGGTGAGATTGGCTTTGACACATTAAAATATATCGTGCATCATCCACAACTAATGCACTTGCCGAAAATATTAGAAACGCCATATGTTGGAGCGGATGCAAAAAACAAAAAGGCGCCATATAAAGTTGAAATCGCAATGCTACGAGATGGTGAATTCCGTCCACAGGAAATTGAAGCACTTCGCGGTTAATGAGTAGGGACAGTTTCGAGAAATGGAAACTGTCCCTACTTTTTTCTAAATATAATATGTAGAATTTCCCACAATTAGGGGTATATTAGAAAACGGGAGGGGTGTAATGAAACAGAAAACGATAATTTTCCTATTCGTATATGTGTTTATCTTTGCATTAAGCTATGTGCCTGTAAAAGCACAGGTATCGGTTAATTTAAGTGATGTCATTGTAAAAAGTTTAGGCACTTCAGGCGCGGGTGTATCAGTTAGAGATAGTGAAACAGGAAATATTTTATATCAATTCAATGGAAATATTCCGCGAAAGCCTGCTTCCACGTTAAAATTACTAACAGGTGCCGCTACCCTTTCTTTATTAGGGGAAGAATACCGCTATGAAACAGCAGTATACATAGATGGGTTAGTATCGAGCGGTACATTAAATGGTAATGTTTATTTGAAAGGAAGCGGAGACCCGACTTTACAATACAACGAATTATTGAACTTTGCGAAAGAATTAAAAAATGAAGGTATTACAAAAATAAACGGCAACTTATACGGTGATGACAGTGTATTTTTAGGTGCTCAATTAACACCAGGTATTGCAGCGGAAGATGAAAGTTATTATTATGCCGCGCGTACGACAGGCCTAGTACTATCTCCTAATGACGATTTTGATGCGGGAACAATCATTGTACAGGCTACAGGTGAAAAAGCGGGAGAAAAGCCGACATTATTATTAAAGCCAAATGCAATGGGCATGACCGTTATAAATAATGCAACAACTGTTAGCAAAGGAAATCGAAATACGTTATCAATTACGCGGACATATAGAACAAATGAGATTATGATTACTGGAAATATCGCTGTAGGAAGTACAAAGAAGGAATGGGTAACAGTTGATGATCCAACTATTAACACGATGAATGCAATGAAAGAAGCGCTAATTAATCAAGGAATTACATTTACTAAAAATCCTACTATAAGCCGAGGAACAGTTCCTACAAATGCTACAGCTATTATGACACATCATTCCCGTCCGTTGAAAGACATGTTCGCTACGTTTATGAAGCTAAGTAATAACAGTATGGCAGATATTTTTGTCAAAACATTAGGGGCACAAAACTACGGCGTTGGTGATACACAAACAGGCGTTAAAGTATTACGTGAATACGGTCAGTCAATCGGTTTAAATATGAGTAATTGGTCGTTAGAAGATGGTTCAGGTATGTCACATAACAATCAAATTTCACCGAATTCTTTAACGGAGTTACTATACAATACGCGTAACATGGAAGCATATAAGACGTACTATGATGCATTGCCAATAGGTGGATATCGTGACCGATTAATTGGTGGCTCTCTTCGTGATCGATATACAAGTGCTTCGACAGAGTTTAGAGTATTTGCAAAAACGGGTGCTATTAGTGGCGTTAATACATTAGCAGGATTTGTCAAAGCAAAATCTGGTCAGACGTATATTTTCTCCATCATGGTAGAAAATCGAGCCGTTCCATCAATTAACGGAATTGATACAGTTGTTTCCCACATTATAAATAATTATTAATCGACCGAGTGATTTTCAAAGCGAAATCACTCCTTTTTTATTGGAAGCTTTATTCTTTCTAATCGTCAGCCCGCTCAAATAATGGATGTAAGCAATGGTTTTTGAATTTTCATGTAATTGTGACAAAATTACGTCTGAAAATAAAGCGCTTTACTAATAAGTGTAGTCATTTGAAAAGCGCTTTCATCGTTGATAGAACAATAATCTTACAACTAATGCCGAAAATAGATAAAAACGTTCGAAATTAACTATGTTATAAAACCTAACATTTGATTGCTAAATGAAATTACATCCTTTATCGTTAAAAGTGTGAAAGGCGAGGTGAGTTAAATGAACAAGGAAATGAGAAAATCAGTACCGGTCCTTCCGATCAGTACAGTGATGCAATTGACGAATTTAACCGCAAGACAAATCCGTTACTACGAAGAGCATCATTTAATTGAGCCAGTACGTACGGAAGGCAACCGCCGCATGTTTAGCCTAAATAATATTGATGAATTACTTGAAATTCAAGAACTTCTTGAACAAGGTATCAATATTGCGGGTATTAAAAAGGTATTTGCTCTTAAAAAAGAGGTAAATAAACGCACATTTCGAGGGACTAATCTCGAAGAATTAGATTTCCGTGCAATTGTGCAAGAGGAAATGCAACACTTATAATTTTATACAGATAAAGGAGAGATTGGATTATGACAGTTCAAGTTGAAGCGACAACGGCAGCAAAGTACACAAAAGAAGATATTAAAAAGTTAGTAGCTGAAAAGCAAGTGAAGTTCATTCGTTTACAGTTCACAGACATTTTAGGTGTAATTAAAAATGTTGAAATTCCGGTAAGCCAATTAGATAAAGCATTAGACAACAAAATGATGTTTGATGGCTCTTCAATCGAAGGTTTTGTACGCATCGAAGAATCAGATATGTACTTATTCCCAGACTTAGATACTTTCATGGTATTCCCATGGACTGCTGAAAAAGGGAAAGTAGCACGTTTCATTTGTGATATTGCTCGTCCAGACGGTACACCATTTGCAGGAGACCCACGTTCAAACTTAAAGCGTGCGTTAAAGAAAATGGAAGACCTTGGTTTCACGGGCTTCAACTTAGGACCTGAGCCAGAATTCTTCTTATTCAAATTAGACGAAAAAGGCCAACCGACATTAGAGCTAAACGATGATGGTGGCTACTTCGACTTAGCACCAACAGACCTTGGTGAAAACTGCCGTCGTGATATCGTATTAGAGCTTGAAGAGATGGGCTTTGAAATCGAAGCTTCTCACCATGAGGTAGCGCCTGGTCAGCACGAAATCGACTTTAAATATGCGAATGCAGTAGAAGCTTGTGATAACATCCAAACATTCAAGCTTGTTGTTAAAACAATTGCTCGTAAGCACGGCTTACACGCAACATTTATGCCAAAGCCATTATTCGGTGTGAACGGTTCGGGTATGCACTTCAACTTATCATTATTCAAAGGCGAAGAAAATGCATTCTTTGACAAGGACGGCGAATTACAGCTTTCTGAAACAGCATACCAATTCATGGCGGGTGTATTAAAGCACGTACAAGGCTTTACAGCGGTAACAAACCCAACTGTAAACTCTTACAAGCGTTTAGTACCAGGTTACGAGGCACCATGTTACGTAGCATGGTCAGCACAAAACCGTTCACCATTAATTCGTATCCCAGCATCTCGTGGATTATCTACACGTATCGAATTACGTTCTGTAGATCCATCAGCAAACCCATACTTAGCGATGGCTGTTATTTTAGAAGCAGGTCTTGACGGTGTAGAAAATAAACTAACACCACCAGCTTCAGTCGATCGCAATATTTATGTAATGAATGCCGAAGAACGCAAAGCACATGGTATTGATAACTTACCACCATCATTAGATGCAGCGTTAGAAGCGTTAGATAACGATGAAGTAATTAAAGCAGCCCTTGGCGAGCATATTTATGAAAACTTCAAAGAAGCAAAAGAAGTAGAGTTTGATATGTTCCGTACAACAGTACACCAATGGGAACG
>JBJEFO010000166.1:0-1583 GCA_051874135.1 Lysinibacillus sp. | reverse complement strand
AAGCAAAAGAAGTAGAGTTTGATATGTTCCGTACAACAGTACACCAATGGGAACGTGACATGTACATAAAAATGTACTAAGAGGAAAGCGTTGAGGCCACTCGCCTCAACGTTTTTTCTATGCTCTGTGTCCATTCTCCATGTATTCCTCGAAACTATCAATGGTACGTTCTGCAATTGATTCCATGTCCCAATTTGCTTCGATTAACATCGCGACATGTGTATGACGTAATGCACTAATTAACATGTAAATAAGTATACAAATAGGAGATACCTCATAAATTTATATTATGTTGTTATAATGAGCAAAAATGAATCCTGAAAATGCCAATAGTAAAAGGTTGAAAATAAAGATTCTGAACTTTGGATTGTGAAATGATTTTCTTAAACTAACTTGGCAGGTAGGTTGAATAATCTGCTGGAAGGGGCGATACGGAATCTAATGGAGACCCAAAAAATTGAGAAAATATTTAATCAAGCTATAAAATCAAAGCAACTACATGAGTGTGTTCTGTTTATTGAAAACAGTAATGGAGATTTTTCATACAAGAATGATTATGGAGACAAGCATGTAGACTCACCGTTACTTATGTCAAGTATTACAAAATTGTTTACAACGGCTTGTATTTTAATATTACGAGAGCAAGGTGAGTTGTCACTAGATAATGAGATAACAGAATACTTTGATAGCATCACACTCAGCGGACTTCATTTATACAAGGGGCAGGAATATTCTTCAAAATTAACAATCTCTAATTTGTTATTTCAAACAAGCGGACTACCAGATGCCTTTGAGGAAGGTAAAAATACAATTAAAAAACGTGTCATCCGTGAAGATATGCACTTCACTTTTGAAGAAATGATAACACTAACGAAACAATTGAAACCGCACTTTGCACCAGACACAATGAAAAGAGCACATTATGCAGATGTCAACTTTGATATTCTTGGAGAGATAATCAAAAACATTACTAATTCCTCATTAGCGGATGTATATAAGTCTTTGATTTTCGAACCTTTGGGGCTTACGAAGACATATTTACCCGAAAGTGAGAATGACTTTGTTCCCAATGTTTATTATAAAGATACCGTCATTTTCCGTCCGAACTTTATCAAAAGCTGTCCTGCTAGTGGTGGCGGTATAAGCACAGCTCGTGAATTAATGATATTTATTAAGGCTTTCTTCGGAGGGAAATTGTTTAAAAAAGACGTTTTTCATCAACTAGAAAAATATAATAAGCTACAAACTTCCATGTATCCAATTCAATACGGCGGTGGCTACATGCGAATACCATTAAATGGTTTACCGACACTTTTTATGGGAAAGGGAGATTTAATTGGACATGTGGGCTCGTCTGGTTCATTTGCCCTTTATTATCCTGAAAAGGATTTGTATTTAGTAGGGGATGTAAATCAGTTGGCGAATCCTGCATTGCCAGTACGACTAGCGATGCGGATTGCTATATCAATTAAATAATGTAAATAACACTCTAATTATCACACTATTTAGACATTAAATTCTCTATATAAACGACGATTAAAAACGCTCAGTAATGCGAGCGTTTTTTTCAGTAACATTGATGA
>JBJEFO010000165.1:0-3831 GCA_051874135.1 Lysinibacillus sp. | reverse complement strand
TTACACTTTTTAATCGTTAAATCATCGAATTAGCAGGATTCGTATACAACATATTCTAAATTAAGTGCCAACCAAGACCATAGCCCTAAAAAATGACATTTATTTATAATTAAGTCGTATATCGATTCTGCTAATTGGCCTTTTTCGAGAAAAAAAATTAGCTTCAATAGTTGAATGCTAAAAAATTTCATGCTTGCTGTAAAAATTACATGAAAAATATCCGTCCACATTTATTTTTAATACAGCTCATCGGTTTATCCTATTTCATATTGATTTCTAATTTAGAACATTTTCAGTTTAATGATGTATTCCCCCGAAGGAATAGATTCAAGTATTTTTAACCAAACTAAAAAAACTGATGTGCTAATGCTAAGTATGTAAATTAATGTCCAAAGGATAACTGTTTCCTCAACAATTGAAGTTGATATAACTAATAAGAAGTTCCTTCCTTTTTGAACAGCAAATTCTGCATAATCATAAATATTCGGCATTTTTTCGTCTTTGAAAATAAATAACGTCGTTTTTTGTCGTTTTTTGTCGTATTTCTTTAATATAAAATATGATTTACATATCAAAAACTTATGGTTTTACAATGGCCATACGCAATTGGAGGAAAGTTATATGTTTTGGTTGCAATTTTTGATTTTGTTAGCCTGTATCTTTATAGGGGCTAGGATCGGCGGACTTGGTCTCGGGGTAATGGGTGGCGTCGGTATCGCAATCTTTGTATTTATCTTCGGACTTCAGCCAGCATCCGCACCAATTGATGTTATGTTAATGATCTTTGCTGTAATTACAGCTGCTGGTGCACTACAAGCTGCTGGTGGGATGAACTACCTTGTTTTCCTTGCAGAAAAAGCATTAAGAAAAAATCCTAAATGGATCACATTTATCGCTCCGATGGTTACGTACTTATTCACTTTTTGTGCAGGTACTGGACACGTTGCATATTCTGTTTTACCGGTTATCGCCGAAGTATCTCGTGAATCTGGTGTTCGACCTGAAAGACCTATGTCTATCGCAGTTATTGCTTCACAGCAAGCTATTACAGCCAGTCCTATTTCAGCAGCGACTGTAGCTTTATTAGCTTTATTAGCTGATTTTGACATTACTTTACTAGATATTTTACTAATCTGTATTCCTTCTACTTTCTTAGGATGTATGATTGCTGCCTTTGTTGTTAGTCGCAAAGGTAAAGAGCTTTCGGAGGACCCAGAGTACTTAAAACGCTTAGAAGAAGGCTTAGAACCAATTAAGAAAGATCGCAAAGAATACAACGCAACTACGGAATCAAAAATTTCTGTTGTGTTATTCTTACTTGCTGCTTTATTAGTCGTTTTACTTGGTTCATTTGAAAACTTACGCCCAAGTTGGGTAATCGATGGCGAAGTTACACGCATGTCTATGGCCGTTACGATTGAAATCGTTATGTTAACAATCGCTGCTTTAATCATTATCTTCTGTAAAGCAAATGTTGACGAAATCGTTTCAGGTAGTGTATTTAAAGCTGGTGCTTCAGCCGTTGTAGCGATTTTCGGTATCGCGTGGATGGGTGATACATTCTTCCAAGGAAATGCAGAAACTATTAACGGTTCAATTGCTGACCTTGTAACATCATTCCCAGTATTATTTGCGGTTGCATTATTCGGTCTATCTATTTTACTATACAGCCAAGCTGCAACAGTTCGTACACTTATGCCTCTTGGTGTAACGCTTGGTCTTAGCCCAGCATTATTAATTGCTATGTTCCCAGCTGTTAATGGTTACTTCTTCATTCCAAACTATCCAACAGTTGTAGCAGCTATTAACTTCGACCGAACAGGAACAACTCGAATTGGTAAATACCTTCTAAACCACAGCTTTATGCTACCTGGTTTAGTTGCAACAATTTCTGCTATTCTTATTGGTCTATTATTAAGCACAATTGTTCTTTAATTGCGTTACTGTTAGTATCCTAGCAGGTATAATAAGTAATAAAGAAAAAATGAAAAAGTCGTACTTATACTGACTAGAAATAACAAAAATAGCCACGCTTCTTTTACAGAAGTGTGGCTTAAAATTTTACATGACGAGTAATACTTCTACTTTATATTTTTCTAAACGTTGCTCAAAGTGTTCTTGCTGTAAACATTCATTGGCCATACCGTACAAGAACGTTTCTAACATTTGCTCACTAATGTGATATAAATCAATTTTGCCTCGCTTAGGAATACCATGATCGTAACGGCGCCCTATCATAAACACCCTTTTTATTTTTTGTTCATCAACTACTTCTTCAATCTCTTGTTGACTAATTGTATGATCAACAATAACCGTAGAGATTTCTTCTGAATAGAACAAGCCTTCTAACAGATGTACCATTGATGAACGAACTCTTGAACGATCCAATACGAGGAGAACGGACTCTTTACTTTTATTTAATTCTCGCAGTTGATTTGTTGTTGCTTTTAATAGCGAAACAAATGTCTCTTTTATATCTTCAATCTGCTCTGGCTTTAAAAGATTATTTTGATTTAGCACATTAATGACTTTGAATAACGGTATATGAATATGTGTATACCACTCATACGTACGATAATGATCTTTTAATTTTTCTAAATACGTATGCAATAAGTCTTTACGTCCGTTAATCAAAAATTCGCAAAGTTTAGCAAAGAATTGATTAGATGTTTCCGTACTATATGATAACAGTTTTAAAATTGTAAGCGGTGATTGTTCCAACGAAATTAATTGTCCTGTTTGAAATTCTTTTACGACAGGAAGGTGTGGATTTTTTTCATTTGCCTGCTCTACTACTGCATGAGAACCATTTGATAATAAGACAATGGAGTTTTCAGGATAGAGGCCAATGAATTGTGTAAAACGTTCCAATAAACCTTTATCAAACAAAGTTTCATCTTGGAATAAGTGGATAATCGCTTCTACTGGTGGGACTTTCATTTTATAAGCACGTTTCATTGTAAGCGCAGAGTAAATATCAACAATCTGCAATAGTTGCACTTCTTTAGGGAGCTCAGCTAAAGAAAGTCCATCTGGATATCCTTTACGATCCATACGTTCATGGTGTAATTTCGCTAAATATGCGATATGCCCCATGCCAATTGCATGCAATAAATTATAGCCATCGATTGTATGCTCCTGCATAATTTTAAATTCCGCTTTTGACAACTTCCCTGTTTTATTCAAAATGCTCACCGGTGTACGAAGTTTGCCAATATCATGCATCATAAATCCAACCGAAATATCTTCAACTTGAGGAATACCTTCTTTTTTAGCAAATAATGTCGTCAAAATGAATACGTCAAGTGCATGAAGGAACGTATAAAAGTCGTGTTTCTGTAATAACGATAAATAGCTTTGAATAAGTGGTTGCTGCGTAATGCGCGTGAATAACTCATTAATATAAACGACATCTTCAGGCTTACTTAAAATTTTGCCATATCGTTCCCTCGCATTTAATTTATGCAGTGTTTGAGGTAAATCATATTTTTGATTTACCGCATGAACCGTCTTCGTCAACTCTTTCTTGATTGTCTCAAGTGTTTTCATCTGCTCATAAATTTGAACATTTTCAATATCCTGACGTCTCAAACTAGAAATAATTCGGTCCGTCACAATACTTCCACGGGCTAACAATAAACGACTACCTACGTATAAATCACTGGCGATAATATCATTTTCAATTAGTTCTTCTGTCTTTACTGTAATGACTTCCACCTCAAACTCCCCCTTTTAGAAAAATATATTTAACCGAAAGAAATAGTTCTTAAACATTCTTTTATCCGCTTTAATAGTTATTATATACTTTTATACTACTTTTTGGAAGTTAGC
>JBJEFO010000164.1:0-3835 GCA_051874135.1 Lysinibacillus sp. | reverse complement strand
TTCATTTTTTTGTATATATTTCATTTTCTATTTGCAATTTTTAGTAAAATGTATAAAAATATCATTTAACAGCTGAAATATAACGTTAAAGAGAAATTTAAGTTTCGCTGAATAATATAAAGATGTTTGAGTAATGGGAGAATGAGGGGGATTTTTTGATGGAGGAACAAAAGTATTGCAAAGAGTCACGGGTTTTTAGATCAAGTCGTGTATTTCCGAATGATTTTAACAATCATAACACATTATTTGGGGGACGTTTGTTAAGTGATATGGATCAAGTAGCTTCCATTTCTGCCGCGAAGCATAGTCGTAGGGAATGTGTAACGGCTTCGGTTGATACAGTAGAGTTTTTACAGCCGATTCGTCCGGAAGAATCGGTTACATTCGAATCATTTGTTATTTGGACAGGCACAAGTTCGATGGAAGTATTTATTAAAGTACATGCGGAAAATTTACGTACAGGCGACTCGAAAATTGCTGCTATTGCATATTTTACATTTATAGCACTCGATGAAAATCGAAAGCCAGTAAAAGTACCACAAGTGATTCCTGAAACGTCGGAGGAACGCTATTTGTTTGAAAAATCGAAGCAACGTGCTGAATACCGTGAGGAAAAACAATTGCACAATAAAGAAATTATTTTATTTTTACGTGAAAACTATGTCATTGCATAATTAAAAGGCATGAGCGGCTCTGCTCATACCTTTTAGATGGCTAGACATTAGGACATTATCTTGACGAATTTCGATCGAGATAATGTTTTTCTAATGCCAAATAGGTTGAAAAATAACCAATTTTATTAATGAAATCATATGACATCTGTTCATTTATTTTATAAAATAATGTTCTTTCATTGGAATAAAAGAATCGTGTAGGAAGTGGAGGATACTTTTGCTTTAAGTTTATCGTTTTTATATTTACATATTCATGATAGACTTCATATTCCCCATTTTTGCCATGCATGCTACTTGTGTCTGATGTAGGAGGTGCCACCGTTTCATATGTTTCCATTGATTCTTTATTAGAAGAGATACCTGAAATCGTTAGAGATTCACCATTTACTTTATACACATTACTAAAACCGCTTTCATTTTTGTCATTCGCAAAAGCAACAGAAACTATAAAGCTACAAACAAATAAAAGAGCAAAGAAGATATTCACTTCTGTTCGCATATGATTCACACCTATTCCTCATATTCTTTATCGTTATATTCAAGTCCCTATATATTACTTATTCATGTAAGCGTAGAATTATAGCTAGAAATATGCTATTAAAATTTCGTTATTCAAAGTAAGATAAGAAAGAGGTGAGATAGTGAAAACGATTGTATGTATAGGTGAACTATTAATTGACTTTTTTTGTACGGAAGTCGATGTCAATTTAATAGACGGTGCTTATTTCGAAAAACAAGCCGGTGGAGCGCCAGCGAATGTATGTGCAGCAATTGCAAAGCTCGGTGGACATGCTAAATTTTGTGGTAAAGTCGGAAACGATTCTTTTGGCCACTTTTTAGAAAGAACGCTACAACAGGCCGGGGTTGATACGACAATGTTAGTGAAGGGCATAAAACCGACAACAATAGCCTTTGTATCACGAATTGCAGGAGGAGAACGCGATTTTATTTTTAATCGTGGCGCAGATGAAACATTAACAATAGAGGATATTAAATGGCAGTATTTAGATGCTGAAATTGCCCATTTCGGTTCAGCGACAGCACTGCTATCTAGTCCATTTTATGAAACGTATATGGAAGTCATGCATACATTAAAAAAGCGTGGGGCGTTTATCTCATTCGATCCAAATTATCGTGAAGATTTATGGAAAGGGAATGAATCGGCGTATTATGAGCGTGTAGCAGCATGTGTCCAGTTAGCTGACTTTATTAAAATGAGTGAAGAGGAATTTGCACTATTTGGTCATGAAGTGCCGAAAGGAAAATGGTTTGCGGTAACGAAAGGACATGTAGGAACGTGGATTTCAAACGGTGAACAGTCAGCGCTTATACCGAGTATAAAAATTCAATCGATAGATTCAACTGGAGCAGGGGATGCTTTTGTTGGCGCCATGTTAAAACAATTATCTGATTATCCGACACTAAATACGTTGACTTTCAAAGATTTTCAGCAACTAACGCGATTTAGCAATATTGTCGGTGCGTTAACGTGTACAGCAATCGGTGCAATGACAGCTCTTCCTACAATGGAAGATGTGTTATTATATATGAATAATGATAAATAAAGGTAGGTTTACATAATGCAAATAGCAATTATTTTAGGTGCGGCGATGGCATTTTTAGCGGTAGCGTTCGGCGCATTCGGAGCGCATGCGTTAAAGGACAAATTTAAGGAACAAAAGTATGCGGATAATTGGGAAACGGCTTGCCGTTATTTTATGTATCATGCATTAGGGCTCATTTTAGTCGGTATTTTATCGAATGTTTTAGGACAATCAGGTGCATTAACAGTCGCTACTTGGTGCATGTTTGCAGGATCCATCATTTTCTCAGGTAGCTTATGGATTTTATCGCTAACAGGCATCCGTAAATTAGGCGCCATTACACCGATTGGCGGCGTACTTCAACTAGCAGCATGGATTTGTGTAATGTTTGCGGCACTATAACAAAAGGCCGTACATTCGACTCTAACAGTAATCTAAGAAAATGAGAATAATATAAAACACCTTACGTTGAAAATAGGTATTCAATACCAATAATCAATGTGAAGGTGTTTTTTAATTAACAAAAAACGTAATTTTAATAAGAACAAAGGATAATAAGGATTGTATTAATTATGAAGTATTGACAACTTACTTTAGGGTATTATATAAATACATTGGGTCCTATATAAATGATGGTGATAGTATGTGATACAAGGATAAAATACAATTTTTTATGCATTTAAGAGAAAAAATTATTAATTTTCAAACAGTGGAAATGTTATGAGCCGAGTTATGAGCGGAAGAAACCGAGCTACTAGCCAACCTTCTGGGGAAAATTACTGAAAATGCTATTAAAATTTTTCACACACATATATATATAGACCTATGTATAAATCATCAACAGAGGAGTAGTACATGCAATGACTAAAGTTGACTTAAAAGCAAAACCATATTATTTATCTGACGCAGATATTCAATGGGTAACAGACACAATCGCTTCCATGTCAATCGAAGAAAAAATCGGACAATTATTCGTAAACATGGGATCTAGCCGTGACAAAGAATATTTAACAAGTATTTTAGACAATTACCATATCGGTGCTGTTCGCTATAACCCAGGGAAAGCGGAAGAAGTATACGATCAAAATAAAATTCTTCAAGAAAATAGTAAAATTCCATTATTAATTGCAGCGAATACAGAAGCAGGCGGAAACGGTGCTTGTGTAGACGGCACAGAAGTTGGATTAGAAGTGAAAATCGGTGCAACAAACGATGCAAAATGGGCATACGAAATGGGTCGCGTTTCTGGTGTAGAAGCATCTGCTATCGGCTGTAACTGGAGCTTTGCGCCAATCGTAGACATTAACCGCAACTGGCGTAACCCAATCATTTCTAACCGCTGCTTCAGCAATGATCCAGATGTAGTATTAGAAATGAGCTTAGCATACATGAAAGGTATCCAAGAAAGCGGTATCGCTCCAGCAGCGAAACACTTCCCTGGAGACGGAATCGACGAGCGCGATCAACATTTATCTTTCGCACCTAACCACTTATCTTGCGAAGAGTGGGATGCAACTTTCGGGAAAGTGTATCAAGGTTTAATCGATGCAGGTTTACCATCTATCATGGCAGGTCACATTCATCAGCCAGCTTACTCAAAATTCTTCAACCCTGAAT
>JBJEFO010000163.1:2036-3870 GCA_051874135.1 Lysinibacillus sp. | reverse complement strand
TAAAGAAATGTTCGAAAAAACAGCGAATAAATGTTATTTTAAACATAATTTCGTTCAGTCCAAGAAAACACTCTATATAGTTCAGCATAAATTTTTATTAAAATTATAGCTCTTTGCTAAAATATGTACTTGACCGCATACTCCGTTACGGGCGGACGCTTTCCACGGGAGTCTGCCGCCCTTCACTCCATATGCTTTACAATCTTTCTCTCTTCTCATCAAGAACATATTTTGATATTGAATCAAAATTATTTACGCTATATAAAAAAATTAAACGGCTTAAGTCCTGTAAAATTCAGAGCTCAAGCCGTTTAATGTATTTATCCCTTTTTAATTGTAATTGTCCACGCTGCTTCGCCAACTTGCTCGTAGTTTGTTACTTCGTGGCCGGCTTCTGCTGCCCAACGTGGAATTGATTCTGTACCTTGTGTGCAGTCAAATTGTACTTCTAGCTCATCACCTGAGTTTAATAATTCGATTGCGTCTTTTGCTTCTACTAATGGAAACGGACAAACCATGCCCATTACTTCTAATACTTGCTTTGCCATGTTGTGAACTCTCCTATACTTGCGCCGCTTTTGCCACTAAACGAGCAGCACGCGCTTTTTGTTGTGGACGTACGAATACGAAATACGATGCCGTCCATGTACCTAAAATCATGAATAATAATGCAACCCAGCCAGACCATGTCATCATCGCCGTCATAACTAAACCGTTCCCGATCGAGCAACCGCCTGCGAGTGACGCACCGAAGCCCATTAATAAACCACCGCCTGCGCTGTTAATGCCTGTTTTCACGTCCGGCATACGGAAGCGGAATTCGCCACTCATTTTTGCTGCGAATAATGAACCTAAAAATACGCCTAATACTAAATACACGCCCCAGTTAATGAAATCTACATTACCCGTTACAAGGAACTGTAAAATATTCGCTGATGGTGTAGTAACTCCTAATCCAAAAATACGACCTGTCGCCGCAGATAACGGCCATGCTAACGTCGCAATTAAGCCAATTAACAACGCTGTAACGAAAGGATTCCAACGCTTTTCAAATAAAATATGCGCTAAGCCTGTTTTCTTTGGCTTTAATCCTGGGATTTTCACTTTCGGCTTTTTTAACTGTGTGTAAACAATCGTTGCTACTAACACAACGAATGGAATAATTAATACCCATGGGCTCACATTAAACGTTGCCGCCATTGAGTTGTTTTCGAATTGTACACCTGTAAACTGTTCTGTTACCCCAGCTAATGGGCCAGTACGCATCATTGCTGCCATTAACATATATGTTGCAAGTGCAATCCAGCTCCCAATTAAACCTTCACCTGCACGATACCAAGTACCTGTTGCACAGCCACCTGCTAAAATAATACCGATACCGAAAATGAATGCACCGACAATAACCGCAATCGGTGAAAACGTCCCAGCATTATATTCAAATACACCCGCGCTAATTAACGCGTATACACCAACTGCTTGTACTGCAATTGCAACTAATAGCGCATAAAACATACGATTATCTTTAGCAATATACATATCGCGGAAACCGCCCGTTAAACAAAAGCGCCCGCGTTGCATGACGAAACCTAATAACACACCACAAAGTAGCCCTGTTAAAATCATGTTCTTTCGTACCTACCTTTAATCCTTATTTTTCTGATAAGGATTATAATATATAGTTATTCATACAATAACAATAAGAAATGTATAATTTAGATGATTTTCGTACATTTCTAATAAGAAAATGAACATTCTAGCACAAATTTTCTACTATTGAATTTATTTATATTGATCTGACGAATGATTTAACGACTTTTAAACATAGAGGACGCAA
>JBJEFO010000163.1:0-1936 GCA_051874135.1 Lysinibacillus sp. | reverse complement strand
ATGAATTATTTACCGCCTCTAAAACTGTATTGAAAAACAGCTCTAGAATCATGCTATTAGTACAAGGAGGTGAGAGAGATGACTTCAAACAATAATAAACTTGACATACCACAGGCACGCCAAGCAATTAACCAAATGAAATACGAAATTGCACAAGAGTTTGGTGTACAGCTTGAAAGCGGAACATCTTCTCGTGCAAATGGCTCTGTAGGCGGAGAAATCACAAAACGTCTAGTGACAATGGCACAAAGCCAATTAAAAGGTAAACAATAAACTAATGCATTAAGTGGCATGGATTGATTCCATGCCACTTTCTATTTATTATTGTAAACGTTGGGCTTTGAAACTTTTGATAACTTAGATGTGAACTCAGCTCTGTTTATTATGTTAGGAAGGATCGTTTTCTTAAGTTCATTTCCATCCGAATTATACTTAAGAATGAAAAAAATCTAAATTTATTCACATATCGTCCAACATCTCTACAAGTTGATAAATTATACTTGATATGATGATTAAAATTCGGGGGTATTACAAATGTTGGATTTAATCAACAATTTGGATAGAAAAGAAATATCAAAAATGCTACTAGGGTATAAATTTGCACTAGAAGAAGTGAATATGAAAATATCGATATTATTAGAAGAGTTTAGAATTATTCACGAATACAACCCAATTGAACATGTCTCAACACGCATTAAATCGCCTAAAAGTATTATGAGAAAAATTGAACATAAAAAGTTAGCATGGTCATTACATGAAATCGAGGATAAAATTCGTGATATTGCAGGTGTACGAATTGTTTGTTCATTTGAGGAAGACATCTATCGTGTTGCGCAAATGTTATGTAATCAAAACAATCTAACAGTTGTCGAAGTAAAAGATTATATTAAAAAACCAAAAGAAAATGGTTATCGCAGCTTGCATTTAATAGTCAAAATCCCCATCTTCTTAACGGATAGCGTACGCGATGTATTTGTTGAAATTCAAATCCGTACAATTGCAATGGATTTCTGGGCAAGTTTAGAGCATAAAATATTTTATAAATATAACAAAGCCGTGCCAACAGATATTAAAAAAGGCTTAAAAGAAGCAGCTGATCAAGTTACTGCACTAGATAATAAAATGGCTTCATTAAATAAAGAAGTAAGTATATTAAAAGCGCATGACATAGAAGGAACTTCACAAACTGACGATATGGGAAAGTATATTCAACAATTCATTGAGTATAATTCCAAATGATGAATAGTAATATTGTTTATAAAATTAGAGAAGAATTACTAAATTTATCTGAGGAAAAATATAGAGCTTTCCAGAGCAACTTATGTCCCGGTGTAGAAAATATTCTTGGTGTAAGAGTTCCGCTTCTTAGAAAAATATCAGTACAATTATCAAAAGGTGATTATGCAGATTACTTGAATAACGAAGATGTGAAATATTATGAAGAAACAATGATTAGAGGATTAACAATTGGATATATAAAAGTCGATAATGATACAAGATTTGATTATATACGAAATTTTGTGCCTCAAATTAATAACTGGGCTATATGTGATAGTTTTTGTAGTAATTTAAAATTCACAAAGAAAAATATGAATGAAGTTTGGAATTTCTTGATGACTTATCTATCTTCCGATAAAGAATTTGAATTAAGATTTGTTATTGTTATGATGCTTAATTATTTTATGACTGATGAATATATCGATGATGTGTTAAATATTTTAAATGATATTCATCATAATGGCTATTATGTTAAAATGGCTGTCGCGTGGGCTTTATCCGTTGCTTATATTCATTTCCCTAATAAAACTCTAGATTATCTAAAAAATAACAATTTAGATAATTTCACTTACAATAAATCATTGCAAAAAATAATAGAATCAAACCGTGTATGTAAAGAGGATAAAAATTTAATAAGAACTATGAAAATTAAATAGTT
>JBJEFO010000162.1:0-3879 GCA_051874135.1 Lysinibacillus sp. | reverse complement strand
ATACTCATCCCTAATAAAAATTATTTCCCACAATCGTTACAAAGTTGTATAATATGAGGTAGTTGTTTTTGAACGAGCGAGCAATCAGCTACTGAAAGCTTTAGGAAACAAGCAACATTCCTAGACGTTTATAAAATAGTAATTATTCTTTTTTGAACTTGAAAGGAAGTCTCAGCATGACAAAATCAATCTGTGTCGTTGGATTAGGATATATCGGTCTTCCAACGGCGGTAATGTTTGCAAACCATGGGGTAAAGGTACACGGAGTTGACGTGAACCCAGCTGCAGTAAAAAGTATTCAAGAAAAAAAATTACACATTGAAGAAACCGGCTTACAAATGCGTTTAAATAAAGCCGTGGATGATGGATTTTTAACTGCATCTACAACGCCACAAGAGGCGGATGTGTTTATTGTAGCGGTACCATCACCGGTTAATCCAGATCACACGGCGAACCTTGAGTATGTGCGTGAAGCAACAGCTTCAATCGTACCGTATCTAAAGCCAGGTAACCTTGTTGTGTTAGAATCAACTGTACCACCAAAAACAGTTGAAAATATTATGTTACCAGAGCTAGTGAAGTCAGGTCTTGCAATCGGCGATGAACTGTTCGTATCTCACTCACCAGAGCGCGTTATTCCTGGTAGAGTGTTTGAAGAGCTTGTGAACAATGACCGTATCGTAGGCGGTATTAACCGAAAATCTTCTGAAATGACGAAAGAATTGTATGAGATATTTGTTCAAGGTGCAATTCACTTAACAGACGCAACAACAGCGGAATTAGTAAAAGTAATGGAAAACACATATCGTGACGTGAATATTGCATTTGCCAACGAGCTTGCAAAGATGGCGGAACAATTGGACGTAAACATTTGGGAAGCTATTAAATTTGCGAACTATCATCCACGTGTAAACGTGCACTTCCCTGGTCCGGGTGTAGGGGGGCACTGTATCGCGATAGATCCATGGTTCCTTGTGGAGCTTTGTGGCGACACAGCGCAAATGATTCACCTAGCACGTAACACAAATGATTCAATGCCAAGCTACACAGCGCAAAAAACACAAAGTATTTTAAATAAAGCAGGTATTGCAGGTGCAACGGTTGCTGTACTTGGTCTTGCATTTAAAGGAAATATCGATGACATGCGTGAAAGTCCTTCTACTATTGTCATTGATGAATTGCAAAAGTTAGGCTTAAATGTTATTTCATTTGATCCACATATTAAGGAAAATAAACACGCGACACAAACGCAAAGCTTAGAAGAAGCAACTGCAAACGCGGATATTATTTTAGTATTAACAGATCACAATGAGTTTAAAACGATTGATGTTTCTAAGGTTCAATCGAAAAATAAATTCGTTTTTGATACGAAAAACTGCTTAGACCGTAACGCTTGGGAGTTAGCTGGATTTGAGTTCCATCTATTAGGCGACGCGAAAAACTAAAGATTTTCAAAAAGCAGGGTGCTTCGGCGCGCTGCTTTTTTAATGTGTTACAAACTATTAGGGTATCCTATGTGCACAACAACCAAAATACGAAAGAAGGTCCTTTAAATATGAAAGAAACAGTACTCGGTATTCAAGTAAACACTGAAAACTATGATGAATTGATTCCAAAAGTGTTTGAACGAATCGAAACAAAACAAAAATCACTAATCGTCGCAATCAATCCTGAAAAAATTATTTCCGCAAAACAAGACCCAGCACTAAAAACGCTTTTAAACAACGCAGAATTCCAAATTCCAGACGGCATTGGTGTAATCCTAGCGTCAAAAATCCAAAAAGGGCAAATTACATCACGTGTTACAGGTGTTGACATGATGATGCGTCTTTGTGAAGAAGCCGCAAAACGCCAAAAGCCAATCTTCCTATATGGCGGTAAACCAGGAATTGCGGAACGAGCTGCACAAAAACTACAAGAGCTTTATCCAACGATCCAAATCGCAGGTACACAGGACGGCTACGAAAAAGACAATCAAAAAGTGATTGATAAAATTAACGCCGCTAAACCAGACTTGCTATTCGTAGCGATGGGCTCGCCAAGACAGGAAAACTGGATCAATGCAAACCGCGATCAACTCCACCCGACAATTTACCAAGGAGTAGGTGGGTCATTTGACGTACTTGCTGGCAATGTCAAACGTGCACCAGAAGCGTTCCAAAAAGTCGGGATGGAATGGTTTTATCGCTTAATAAAAGAACCCCATCGTATTAAACGCCAAATAAAGCTACCTCTATTTTTACTGGAAGTAGCGAGAAACAAAAATACAAAATAACATATTAATAATGAAAGAAAAAATGTTTTATTATTACAAATAAAAATATTTTTGTAATCTTTGTAATAATTCGTTGTTCTTTTTTTAATGTAGTGTTACACTGTATTTATTAGTAAGATTTCCTCTTATTAGGTATAGATTAAAAAATTCCCTGCAAGGAAACGGTTGGTAGCCCATTATTTGTCTATACTTACTTTATGGACAAGACAAAAGGTGAACTTGATATCCAAGTTCACCTTTTGTCTTTTTATTATCCTTCAAAACCTAGATTTCACAACGCTTCAAATCTCCTTTCATATATGCCAGACGTCTTGCATATAACGTAACGATATATATTTACACATTAAAAAATTTCTTTTTTATAATCAAAACTTCTCAATTTTTGTCAAAAATATGTATCTATTTAACAAAAAATAATAATTTTACAGAAACCGTTGTCTTTTGGGTTTTTTTTATGGCATAATGAGAAAGATTCCAAGTTATCCGAAAAAATGGAATTGGTATAGTTATTTTGGTGAAAAACATACTGTTTATGAAAAAAATACCAAAAAACATTTGACATACCAAATATATACTACTAAACTTTAGTGTGTACTTAGTTGTTTACACTATTTGTTTTTAGTGTGGGTAACTAGATTATTAATTGATATTCGAGGAGGAAATTTTCAATGGCTAACCAACCAAAGAAATACAAAAAGTTTGTAGCTACTGCTGCAACAGCTACTTTAGTAGCATCGGCAATCGTTCCTGTAGCATCTGCTAAATCATTCAGCGATGTTCCTGCGAACAACGAATTCCAACCATTCATCGACGCATTAAGTGATACTGGTATTATCAACGGATACCCAGACGGCACTTTCAAACCAGGCGCTAAACTTACTCGTGGCCAAGTAGTTAAGATGTTAGGACGCTGGGTTGAATCTAACGGAACAGAAATTCCAGCTGACTGGAATTCAAAACAACGCTTCAACGATGTACCAGTAAACGGTGCTGACCAAGAATTAGTAAAATATGCTGCATTAGTTAAAGATGCTGGTGTATTCTCTGGTTCAAACGGCAACTTAATGGCTGGTAACAACATCACTCGTCAACAAATGGCGAAAGTACTTAACGGTGCTTACGCAGCAGTTAACGGCGTTTCTTTAGTAGACATCGCTGAAAACATTGATGACAAGTTAATCCAAGACTTAGCTACATCTCAACAAGAATTCGAAGGATACATCCAAGCTTTAGTAGATCTAGAAATCTCTACAGTTTCTGTATTCCGTCCAAAAGAAAACGTAACTCGCGCACAATTCGCGAAGTTCTTATATAACACTATTAATTTAGAAGCTGTTGCATCTGCAAATGTTAAAGCAATTAACGCTACTACTGTAGAAGTAACATTTGAAGATGAAGTTGAAGATATCAAAGCGTTAGACTTCGCTATCCAAGGCTTAACAGTTTCAAACGCAGTTGTTAAACAAACAGACAAAAAGACTGTAGTATTAACAACTTCTCCACAAACTGCTGGTGTAGAATACACTGTAACAGTTAATGGCGATGCTGTTGGTAAATTCACAGGTGTGTCTGCTGTAATCCCAACTAAAGTAGAATTAGTATCT
>JBJEFO010000161.1:0-3885 GCA_051874135.1 Lysinibacillus sp. | reverse complement strand
TAATATGATTTTCTTTTATTATTTAAAACTACTACAATAGTATACAAGGAGGAAATAATATGAAATTAGATGAATACCAACAACAGCTTCAACTTTGTAAAATGCAAATACGGACACTTGAGAAATTAAGAAAGCAACAAGCGACAATCGAAAGCCAAATTAAACATGCGGAAGTAGATATTGAAAAATACGAACAAGATTTAAAAAATGCTCGTAAAAAGCTCAATAAATTAGAAGGTTTTTCCTTTGTGAATTTATTCCGCACGTGGACAGGAAGGCAGCAAGAGCTACTTGAAGAGCGTATGGATGTTATAGCAGCAAAGGAGTTAAAACTCATTGAAACACAGTTAATGCATGAAGATTTAAAAGATGATTTAGTTGATACGATATACAAAATAAATGCAATTAATGAGCCTTATTTAGTTGATCAAATTAAACAGCTTGAAAATAAAATTCAAATTTACTATATGGCAAATGATTCAGCGATTGCTGCAAAATTAGATGAAAATACTGAGCAGCAATATTTAGTTCAGCAACTACTCAAGGAAATCCATGAAGCGATTGCGGCAGGAAAAGAGGCGCAACATAAGCTTGTGGAAGCGGCTCAAGCATTACATAAGGCAAAGGATTATTCGACATGGGATACGTTTTTAGGTGGAGGTTTAATTGCTACAGCGTTAAAACACGAGGAATTAGATAAATCGAATAGCTATCTTCACAGTGCACAAATCGCATTGCAACGTTTCCAAAATGAATTGTTAGATATTCAAGAAATGAAACATGGAACACTTGAAATTGATACAGACGGCTTTGTAAAATTTGCAGATTATTTCTTTGATGACATATTTTCAGAGTGGTCCATTCATTCAAAGATTTCAACAGCTATGGACCAAATTACGCGTGTATTAGATGATGTTTCCAATACATTGCTTGAGCTTGATCGAAAATTAGCAGTAGCAGAGCAAAAAGAGGTCCAATTATTGGAAGAAAAAGATAAAATGTTATCATAATGAATAGCAATGATTGTTTTTATTTGGGCAGAGGGGTAAAATATTACCGTATTTACACTGAATAAAAGGAGAGTAACTATGACTACTCGTTTAGTAGAAGAATTTTTAGAACTTGTGCAAATTGACTCAGAAACAAAACATGAAGAAGTAATTGCACCTATACTAATTAACAAGCTTGAAGACATGGGCTTTGATGTCGTACAAGATGATGCGCATACACGAAATGGACATGGGGCAGGTAATATTATTGCGACATTAAAAGGTTCATTACATGTAGAGCCAATTTACTTCACGGTGCATATGGATACAGTTGTTCCGGGAAAAGGAATAAAGCCGGAAATTCGTGAGGACGGCTATATTTACTCGGACGGTACGACAATTTTAGGTGCAGATGATAAAGCAGGGATGGCGGCACTGTTTGAAATGGTGCGTCGTTTAAAAGAGCAAAATATTGCACACGGTACGATTCAATTTATTATTACTGCAGGGGAAGAAAGTGGCTTGGCGGGTGCTAAAGAACTTGATCCATCGATGGTAATTGCAAAATACGGTTTTGCCGTCGATAGTAATGGTAAAGTAGGAGAAATTGTCGTTGCGGCACCTTATCAAGCACGAATTGAAGCAAAAATTATCGGAAAAACAGCACATGCAGGTGTGGAGCCGGAGAAAGGGATTTCAGCGATTACGCTAGCGGCTAAATCGATTGCTAAAATGAAGCTAGGCCGCTTAGATGAAGAAACGACAGCAAATATTGGACGTTTTGAAGGTGGAAAAGCGACAAACATCGTCTGTGATGAAGTATATATTTTAGCGGAAGCTCGTTCGATTGATGAAGCGAAGTTAAACGCACAAACAGCTCATATGAAAGAAACATTTGAGACGGTTTCACAGGAGCTAGGTGGTCGTGCGGAAGTTGATGTACAAATTATGTATCCGGGATTCCGTGCAACAGAAGCAGATAAAGTTGTACAAGTGGCAATGGAAGCGGCTCGTGCAGTGAATCGAGAGCCGAAGCTATGTATTTCTGGTGGAGGAAGCGATGCGAATATCATTGCTGGTTTTGGCATTCCAACCGTCAATTTAGCAGTTGGCTATGAAGAAATTCATACAACAAATGAACGCATGCCGATTGAAGAATTAGAAAAACTAGCTGATTATTTAGTAGAGATTGTAAAAAATGCAGCAAAATAAAAGGGGGTATTTGGATGGGATTTGAAAAATCAGTTGTATTTGCTTGTGGACAAGAAGAATATGCTGTACCAGTAGATCAAGTCGTATCGATTGAAAAATTAGAGCGCGTAACACCGATTCCTCATTTACCAAATTATTTACTCGGCTTTACACGCGTGCGTGGGGAGCTAATACCGGTAATTGATTTTGGACGGATTTTATATAATCAACCGAGCTATGGTGAGCATGTTCGAATTATTATTTTAAATACGGATATTGTCAATTATGGTCTTGTTGTAACAGATGCGCGCGAAATTTTAGACTTTGATGCGAGTGTGTTAAAACAAGTAGGTCTTGTAAATTATGCGAAAACAGCTTATTTTACAGCTGTTGCGAATTTAGAAGAGCGCATGATTACATGTGTAGATCCGAAAATTTTAGTCAATTCATTAGAAGGTATTCGTGAAATTATTGAATATCTACACAAAATGTTAGCTGATGAAGAAAATGTGAATGCATAATTAGTAAAATAAAAACTTCCGCAACTAGGCGGAAGTTTTTAGCTTTTTATTTAGGATTTCACACCGATTGTATGCCAATTAATACGTGCTGTAGCTGCTTTCACTATTTCTTCATTCATTTCATTCCATGTAGGATTCGTTGATGTTGCTATATGGAACACACCAGGGACGTCAGTCTGTTTGGCGATAAGGGTACGTGTTTTCGATTTTGTATTAGTAATAAAAGGTGTCATGTTTTCGTTCCTTCCTAAAATTTGAAGATTGTAATCATTTTATACTATATTCTCTAAAAGATACATATATTTGCTTGGAGATAAAAAATATGGGATGGTATGTTATTTTAAGTGTAATGAAATAAATAACGGTTGTTTGTATTGTATAGTTGATAATTATTACACTGATATAGTTAAACTTTGGAAAGGTTAAAACTGTAATTCTTTTAGTCGTTAAAACTAGTCTTCTCCTTCACGTATGAAGGGGAAGATTTTTTGTTATAATAAAGGAAATAATAGGAAAGGTTTGAATCGCCATGAAATTAACAATCGAATGGACATATAAAACGCCTAAAGGGGCGACGACGGTATTTCGTTCAGAACCAATGACTGTAGCACACGCCCTTATGATTGCAGAAGATATGGAACGTACAGGACGAGTGAAATCGATGGAAATTATCGATGAATATGATAGTACATGGATGATCAAAGAGTTAAAAAAGTATATAAAAGAAATGGAAACCGAGCCGCATAATGTGACGGTTTATTTTGATGGTGGATTTGATATTCAAACGAAAGGCTCAGGTCTCGGTGTTGTCATTTATTATGAAAAGGATGGCAAGTCCTATCGTCTGCGCCGTAATGCTTACGTATCAGAACTCGACTCAAACAATGAGGCAGAATATGCCGCATTTCATTTAAGCTTAGTAGAGCTCGAACTATTGGAGGTTCATCATCAAACTGTTCGCTTTGTTGGCGATTCGCAAGTAGTCATCAACCAATTAAACGGCGAATGGCCAGCGTACGAGCAAAACTTAGCAAGTTGGGCAGATAAAATTGATGCAAAACTCCAGCAACTAGGTATTAAGCCGGAATATGAACTCGTTCCACGTAAACAAAATAGCGAAGCAGACCGCCTTGCTACGCAAGCAATACATGGAACTGAAATTACTGGTGAAATTGAACTACAGC
>JBJEFO010000160.1:0-3891 GCA_051874135.1 Lysinibacillus sp. | reverse complement strand
GTAGACCGCGCAGTAACTTGTCCTCGCTGATAAGCAGTTGAACTTAAATCGGCATAGTGAATCGTCGCTGGTAAACGCATTTTATTGAGTGAGTGGATGTGCATAAATGATAGACGATATATATCCTCAATTATTTGATTAAATGGTAAGTTATTTGTCTGCTGAATAATTTTAATGGGTTGGGCCATCCCGATATTTTCGCGCGGGTCTGTTGCGCATAACAATGATTCGTTTCCTCGGATATAATAAACACCTTGCTGCGTCACGAATTTACCTTCCGCCTCATCATATATGGCCATTCGTCGATTTGGCTTTTTTATAATTTCCACGATGTCATAAGCAATATTCTTTTCAGCTAATAACTGTTCAACAAGCACCGAGTCCTCTCGCCAAACACCATCTCGGTGAATCGTCATATGTTTTGGAAACTCACCGAATTGCTGTTGATATGCATGTAAGACATCGACAACAATCTCTTTTAGTGTCTTTGAATCGATTTTCTCGCCTGCTAATACACCGTTAATAGCGGATTGTTTAATGAGATGCCCATTACAACCAATAACATTCATAATGCCAGCCGCGCTCTTTCCGTTTTCATGACTCACATCAAGTCCAATAAAACAGTCTGAATACGTGCGTTCTGCTAACACCCAAGGCTGCATACCACTCTTCACATAAATACCTAGCAAAATATTAAATACCGTAAATGATAACGATGAGTTTTTCACAATGTTCGCAACATGACTGCATACCGCTTCATCATTTGCATTAAAAGATTCTAGATTATGTTGCTTTAGCAGACGGTCAAAAGCTTGTAGGCTCTTTTCCGTCAACACCTGTGATGAAATATCCCACTTCCCGCCAAATTGTCTTTTAAACTCAGCATAAATCTTGGTTGGTAGCTTTGTCAGATGCTCTTCCGTAATAAAGGCGAGCACTGTCGTATTTGCAAATATTTTCTCTAAGCTTTTAATTTCCCATGCAAACTGCTGAAAGAACGCTTCTGTAAACTTTCCTTTTGTCTCACTCGTTGCGGTACTTATATTAATTACAACACCATGCTGCTCCGCTATATTTTGCATTATTCTGATAAATTTAAACGCAACTGTTTTAGAAATACCTAACTTCTTTTCAAATGCTTCATCCATGAAGATAGAAAGATTGATTGTACCACCTTTAAATATCATCCCATTTTTTAATCCGTGAGACGGTTTTTTATAGACCTTTTCAAAATAAATACTAGGATCTTGAATAGACACTTTTTCATAACCGTTGTGCGCTATTAAAAATGGGTTACGTTCAAACTGCAAATAAGGATAAACATTAATTAAATCCTTCATTTGTCTTAACATCTTTTTCATACGCTCATCTGGTTTTAACTTCAATGCATCCATTACTTGCTTTGCTTCATGTGGCTTCATTGTCTCAAAAGAACAAAGAGGTTTTAAAAAATTCGCTGCATAGCTTAAGCTACTTTGATTTTGGGCTTTTGCATAAATCACGTTTATTCCCGCATGTAACGTTTCCGCAGCCTTCATGTCGCCTTTATCAATGTAGTATTGATAAATAGATTTTTTCAAAATTGGACAAACATCTCTTACAGAGTAATTGGCAACTTTATCAAATTCATATGTATAGTTATTTTTAATATCGCTATGAATGATTTTTGTGCCTTCCTCTATTTCTACTCCGCGCTCAATCATTTGCTGTAACGTATAGTTATATTCAAATTTATGTGTCATATGAAAGCCAATGCAAATGCGATTATTGATGATGTTCACATGAAATGAAAGCGCGGGATACATTAACACATTTCCAATGGATTTAGCGCTCCATTCTTGCAAATCAGATCCAACACGTTTAAGTTTTAAGTTACGCTGGCCCACAGCTAAAAAACTATCCTTGATCAATCGTTCAAGCAATGTACGTTCAAATAAATTATTTGTATTTAAAGTCTTGTGTTCATAGTTAATCGGCTCATACCCTACTAAATTTTGAACCGGTTCAAACGCAACGATCGTACTTTGATTAAAACCGAGTGGCATATAGCTATTCGCTCGTTGCCACGCCTTATAAATTTTATATACACCTTCATATTTCTTCATTGGATCCTCAATTGCAAACTCATACACATGGATCGGAACTTCATTTGCTAGTTGCTTCGCCATAACTTCAGTAATATAAGCTTCCAAAAAAATCACCTCGTATAAATAATATACATATATTGTAACATTTTAAGTTATTTAGTCATAATAAAAATAAAAAAAGCAGCATACGAAAATGCATATGCCACTTTTCATTATGTAGAGTGTCTTCCTATCATACTGCTCATTCAGTAACTAGTAATTGCTTTCCTCTAAAAAACAAATCTAAATGTTTAAGCGTAATATTCAAACGCTTGGCTTCATGTTCTAAAACGTGCTTTGAAGCTTTTGAGTCTAATAAGCGTTTAAATCGATGTATACGGTTTTCTACTTTTAAAAGTACGATTGGTAGCTGCTCGAATGACAGTTCATCACTATTTAATTGCTTTATGTATTCAACATATTCATCAAGTGGGCTTAACTCAAGGAGAATCCCATCATGCGTAATATCATTTTCGACTAACCATTTAATCTGTTCCCCAATTGTTCGTAACGTTGATAAACCTTCAGAATTAGTTTTCATCATATCGCCTCCATTTTACTTTATCTCATCATTCACTGCATTTACATTGATATAACACAGGCACCTCCTGTAATACGTTTACGTTACAGGAAGTGCCTAGTGTTTTATATGTGTTGTTTGCTACGAGCTAAGCGATTCAGCTAGTTAATTATTTTGTAAAGTCAATAACCATACGTCCTGTAATTGTGCCTTCTTCCATTTCTTCGAAGATTTCGTTAATCTCTTCGATTTTGCGTAATGTTACTTTAGGAACTACTTTACCTTCAGCTGCGAATTGGAATGCTTCAGCTAAGTCTTGACGAGTACCTACTAGAGAACCGATTACTTGGATACCGTCTAATACTAAACGAGGGATATCTAAGTCCATTTTTTCAACCGGTAAACCAACAGCTACAACGCGAGCGCCAGCTTTAACAACATCGATTGCTTGGTTGAATGGCGTTTTTGCAACAGATGTAATGACAGTTGCATCTAAACCTTTACCACCTGTAATTTCTTTTGCTTTCACAACTGGATCTTCGTTTAAGCAGTTGATAACTACGTCAGCACCAACTTCTTTTGCGAATGCTAATTTATCATCGCTAATATCGAATGCAACTACTTTAGCACCAAATACGTGTTTGGCGTATTGCACAGCTAAGTTACCTAGACCGCCAACACCAAAAATACCAATCCATTGACCTGGACGAATATGTGATTCTTTTACAGCTTTGTATGTAGTAACACCAGCGCAAGTTACAGAAGAAGCTGCTGCTGGGCATAAACCATCTGGAACTTTTACAGCGTAGTCCGCAGTGACAATTACTTGCTCAGCCATTGCACCGTCAACTGAGTATCCTGCATTTTTTACATCGCGGCATAATGTTTCGCGACCTGATGTACAATATTCACAGTGACCACAGCTTTCGAACATCCAAGCGATAGAAACGCGGTCTCCTATTTTTAAAGAAGTAACACCTTCTCCTAATTCAATAACTTTACCAATACCTTCGTGACCTAAAACAACACCAGTTACATCACCGAAGTCTGCGTTTTTAACGTGTAAGTCAGTATGGCAAACACCACAGTATTCTGTTTGCACTAATGCTTCACCATATTTTAGAGGTCGAAGTTGTTTCTCCTCTACACTAACTTTTTTGTCTTTCGTTACGACTGCTGCTTTCATAATTAGAATGCCTCCTAAAATACAAGAAATTCATTTATTAACAAGCATAGATTCACTTT
>JBJEFO010000159.1:0-3918 GCA_051874135.1 Lysinibacillus sp. | reverse complement strand
GCAGCACTGTATGCGGTCAAACATGGGTTAACAGAAGGAAGCGGACAGCAGTAATAAGGGATAGAGCAAGTAAATTTTAAAATAGAGCAAGTAATTTTGAAAATTAAGCAAGTAAATTCGAAAATTAAGCAAGTAAAAGCGAAGCGGCTCATATGACGCTTCGTTTTTACTTTTATGGTAAAAATTTCTTGATTTTTTCCGGAGTCATAGTGTACTATTTAAATAGTACACTATGACAAAGGGAGTTTATAGGATGAGAAGGTTTGTAAGTTTAGTGAAAAAAGAATGGCATGAATATAAATTATGGGCGTTTTTAATGCTGTTTGCAGGCGTCTTTTTCATTGGGATATTACCTACATTTGCTTATCGACTGCCGAATTGGCGGTTAGCACCAGATGATGTACGGTTAGCGATTTTATTTATGGCGTTCGGGGGCTTATGCTTTATAGCAAACATTCAATTTGTTGTGAGCTTACGCAAAGATATAAAGATTAAGGAAATTTGGCTTCATAATTCAAGCAATATCCTAACATTAATTGGGGCGAAAGTTTGTTTTTCGGTTTGCTGGGGAACTGTAATCAGTATTATTTACGGTGTAGCAAGCTACTTTTTAGGGGATGCCCTTTATGGTGAGTTATATCAATTAATCTTTTTTCATCTAATGATTGTTATGCTGTCTTTTTATACGATCATCTTATTAACAATTACGGCATTAGTGTTTTATACGATTTATTTACAACTTAAACGCTATATAGGGATGGCGAGTATCGTTGTAACAGGGCTGTTGTTTTTCCTGTCTATTTATGGATTTGAAAAGGTGGCCAGCTCAGTCATATACAAAAAGTTATTATACGTAGGGGATGTTTCTTTAGCTCTATTGGGTAAGTTTTTCCCAATAATGTTTAACGATCCTGCACCGCTAGTAGGCCATTTATATATATTTGAGGAGATATTTTTAGCGATGCTATTAGTAGCTTGCTTTATCGTGGCGAGTAAGTGGATTGAAAGGGTGATCACACGGTGACGCAAGATTTTTTAAAGGATAAGCCGATTTATTTGCAACTCGTTGAGCGAATTTGTGGCGATGTATTAAAGGGAAATTTAAAGCCTGGCGATAAATTGCCGTCCGTAAGGGAATACGCTATTGAAACTGGCGTCAATGTAAATACAGTACAAAGGGTATACAAGGAGCTGGAAACGTTGGAACTGACAGAAACAAAGCGCGGACAAGGGACGTTTATGACAACGAATGAACAACGGATTAACCAATTACGAGAAGATATGAAGGAACAAGTAGCTAAACAGTTTATTACGGCGATTCAATCGCTAGGTTTCTCAACGGAAGAAATGCTTGAAGTACTAAGGAAAAAGGGGTAGAGATTGTATGCATTTACAGGATGTATCGTTTCGTTATAAGCATGTTGATGTGTTAAAAAATATTACACTCGTTATTCCACGTGGCCAAATGATTGGTATTATCGGGGAAAATGGTAGTGGAAAGTCCACGTTGTTGAAGCTCATGGCAGGTTTACTTGTCCCGACAGCAGGATTAATTACACTAGATGGCGACGAAGTAACGCGCCGCCTAACACATAAAATTGCTTATCAACCGGACATAGATTTATTTTATGAAAACTATACAGGTGAGCAAGTTTTTCGGTTTTATACTGAGCAGTTTGATGACTTTTCTAGTGACAAGGCACATATTATTGCCTCCTATTTACAAGTCTCAACGACAGAAAAGTTAAAAAAATTATCGAAGGGGAAGCGAGGACGATTGAAAATGGCTGCTACATTGGGGAGGGAAACACCATTTTATATTTTAGATGAACCATTTGCGGGACTTGATCCGTTAGCAAGAGAAGCACTCATTAAAGGGCTAGTTCGCTTTGTTGATTTAGAAAACCAAACGATTATTTTATCGACACATGAAGTTAATGAAGTAGAGCCTGTGCTCGATCAAGTCATTTTATTGCGCAATGGGCAAGTTCGTGCGATGGAAGAACTAGAACTCATTCGAGATGAGCGCGGGGAAGATGCAGTACAGTGGATGAAATCACTTTATGAAAAGCAGGTGAATTAAATGACAAAACCAATTGTAGAATTAAAAAATTTATCGAAAACGATCAAAGGCAAGCAAATTATTAAATCACTGAACTTAACATTTTATCCTGGACAAATTACGGGCTTTCTTGGTCCGAACGGTGCAGGGAAAACGACGACTATTCGTATGATGACAGGCTTGATGCATCCGACAGCAGGCGAGGTAATGATCGATGGTGTATCACTTGTTACTAATTATGAAGAGGCGATTAGTAAAGTTGGTGTTATTGTAGAAAATCCTGAAATGTATAAGTTTATGACGGGCTATAAAAATTTAGTTCATTTTGCGCGCATGCATGAAGGTGTAACAAAGGAACGTATTGATGAAGTTGTCCGTCAAGTTGGCCTTGAAAAGCGTATTCACGAAAAGGTTAGTACATATTCACTTGGGATGCGTCAGCGACTAGGTCTTGCGCAAGCTTTACTGCATCGCCCGAAATTTTTAATTTTAGATGAACCAACAAATGGACTTGATCCTGCTGGTATTCGAGAGTTTCGTATGTACCTTCGCCAAATTGCTGAAACAGAAGGTGTGTCTGTCATGGTATCGAGTCACTTGCTATCTGAAATTGAGTTGATGTGTGACCGCATCGCTATTATTCAAAATGGAGCGCTCATCGATCTTCGTGAAATGGATGTTGTTGAGACGAGTATGTACTATATTGAAGCAACGCCGAAGAACAAGCTAGAACAACTGCTAACATCCTATACAGTAACAGAGCAAGGAGCAGGCTTTGCAATCGAAATCGACAAAGAGCAAGTGCCGAATTTGCTTAAACAGTTAGTGCTAGCAGAACTAGATGTTTATGCATTACAGCCAACACAAAAAACATTAGAAGATCAATTCCTTGAAATGACAGGTGGAGGTGCGATTGATGAAATACGTTAGAAATGAATGGATGAAATTATGGGCAAAGAAAAGCTCATGGGTAATGCTGATTATTATGTTAGTGCTCGTTGCTGGCCCTGCAGCATTGATGAAATACTACGATGATCCGGTAAATGAAAATTGGCAAGAAACGTTACAACAAGAAAACATCGAATATCAAAATATGTCACAAGATGAAACGTTAACAGCGGAAGATCAAGCATATTATCAAGAGCTAATACTTCTGAATGAATATCGTCTAACGAATGATATTCCACCTCAAACGTCTACCACAATCGATAGCTTTATGAGTTTTATATTAGGTTTATCTAGGATGTTTATTACAATCTTTACCGTTGTAGTAGCAGCGGGAATTGTTTCTAGTGAATTTTCAACAGGAACAATTAAGATGTTATTAACACGTCCTGTCGCAAGGTGGAAGATTTTATTATCTAAACTTGTCACAACGATTTTCTATGGTTTATTCGTTTATGTTATTACACTTGCCTTTTCAGCACTTGTAGGTGTTATTTTATGGGGCACGACAGTTTCGACACCGCTTGAGATGATTGATGGTGTCGTAAAGGAAGTCGGTGTATGGGAAAGCTACTTTGAAATACTTGCATTATCATTTAGTGATTTCTTTATGTCGATTTTCCTAGCATTTATGATTGGCTCTGTCTTTAGTTCAAGTTCACTTGCTGTCGGGTTAACATTGTTTATTTCATTTATGGGTGCGACAGTCGTTATGCTGTTAAGTAAATATGAAATTGCCAAATATATTTGGATTACGCATACAGATTTAACGCAATATGCGGCAGGTTCTTCCCCAGTAATCGAGGGGTTAACATTACCATTCTCTTTAACGATGAATGTCATTTATGCAGTGCTATTTTTAGTTGTCACATTTACGTTCTTTATGAAGCGTGACGTGACTGCATAATCAT
>JBJEFO010000158.1:0-3938 GCA_051874135.1 Lysinibacillus sp. | reverse complement strand
AAATAAAAACTCTTCTACGATTTGCAGAAGAGTGATTACACAAGTTAGGAGCGAACCCTAAATATGCCGTCTATGATTTTGAACGTTTTGAACCCGCTCTCTCACAGGTGGGTGTTCTCACCCTTACTTTAAACGTCCCGCTCCAATGGGGCATGTTTGCCATAAGAATATATTGAACTCCCAAAACATTAATGTTCGGTCAAAACTGTTAAATAAAAATTTAAACGTACAAATTAGGATTCGCGTTACTGTTATATTATCATCATTAGTCTAAATTTTCAATTTAAAGACCCCAAAATTATCGAAAAATTCTTTAAATATATAATTTTTATGACATAGTTTATGATTTTTCTATCTTTAGTAAAACGTCATAATCATTTACTAGATTTTTTAATAGTTCTTACTGTAAAAAAAAGACCTGCCCGAAAGCAGATCCTTTTTCATAATATATTATTTTTTTACAGTTGCAGCAATGCGCAGATTTAATTCTTCTAATTGTGCATCTGCTACGCTAGATGGTGCAGATGTTAATAAACAGCTTGCTGTTGCTGTTTTCGGGAAGGCAATTGTATCACGTAAGTTTGTACGACCAGCAAGTAGCATCACGAAACGGTCAAGACCGAATGCTAAACCACCATGTGGAGGTACACCGTATTCAAATGCTTCTAATAAGAATCCGAATTGTTCACGCGCTTCTTCTTCTGTAAAGCCTAATAGCTTAAACATTTTGTTTTGTAATTCTGGTTCGAAAATACGTAATGAACCACCGCCAAGCTCGTAACCGTTTAATACGATATCGTATGCTTGTGCACGTACTTGGTCTGGATTTGTATCCATTAGCTCGATATCTTCATCGAATGGACGTGTGAATGGATGGTGTGCTGCATAGTAGCGTCCTTCTTCTGCATCGTATTCGAATAATGGCCAATCAACAATCCATAAAAATGCAAATTGTGATTCATCAATTAACTTTAGTTCTTTACCAAGTTTTAAACGTAGTGCACCTAAAGCATCTGCTACGATGTTTGCTTTGTCAGCACCGAATAATAATAAGTCGCCTTCTTTAGCATTCATACGCTCTACTAATTGTTCTGCGATTTCACCTTCGAAGAATTTCGCAATAGGACCTACTAAGCCTTCAGCCGTTACTTTTAACCAAGCAAGACCTTTTGCTTTGTAGATGGCTACGAATTCTGCAAGTGCGTCTAATTCTTTACGTGTGAACGTATCAGCAGCACCATTGACATTAATTGCTTTTACAACGCCACCGTTTTCAATCGCACCAGTGAATACTTTTAAGCTAGATTTCGCTGCAATATCTGAAAGGTCTACAAGCTCTAAGCCAAAGCGAACGTCTGGCTTATCTGAACCGTAGCGATCCATTGCTTCTTTATAGCTCATGCGTTGGAATGGTGCAGGCACTTCAATTCCTTTAACGTCACGCATCACTTGCTGAATTAAACGTTCGTTCATTTCAAGAATTTCATCCATTGACATGAATGATGTTTCGATATCGATTTGTGTAAATTCTGGTTGACGGTCAGCACGTAAATCTTCATCACGGAAGCAACGTGCGATTTGGAAGTATTTCTCAAATCCAGACACCATTAATAATTGTTTAAATAATTGTGGTGACTGTGGTAATGCATAAAACTCACCTTCGTGTACACGTGATGGTACTAAATAGTCACGTGCTCCTTCTGGCGTTGATTTTGTTAAAATAGGTGTTTCTACTTCTAAGAAACCTTCTTGTTGTAAGAAGTTACGAATCGTTACAGTTACATCCGAACGCATTTTAAACGTATCGAACATCACCGGGCGACGTAAATCTAAGTAACGATATTTTAAACGTAAGTCTTCTGAAACTTCTACATCATCTTCAATTGCAAACGGTGGTGTTTTTGCTTTATTAATAATTGTAATTGCTTCAGCTAAAACTTCAATTTCACCTGTTTTAAGGTTCGGGTTTACTTGAGATGGATCACGAAGAACCGCTTTACCTGTTACTTCGATTACGTATTCATTACGAATTTTATCTGCGATTTCTAATGCATCTTTCGCGTGGTCGCCAAATACGACTTGAACGATTCCTGTACGGTCACGCATATCTACGAAAATTAATCCACCTAAGTCACGGCGGCGTTGAACCCAACCTTTTAATACTACTTGTTCACCTTGTTGTGCAGCTGTTACTTCACCACAGGCATGTGTACGTTGTGCCATTGTTTAATTCCTCCATATTGCTATCTATTTTTGTAATACGTAATTCACTAAATTTGAAAATGCAACTTTTTCTTGGTTGCCTGTTTCCATTTCCTTCACATTAACCGCTTGTTCTTCAAGCTCTGAATCACCTAATACGATGACATATTTAGCGCCTTGGCGATCAGCTGTTTTCATTTGTGCCTTCATTTTGCGGTCCGTATAATCTGTATCTGCAGAAATGCCGTTTGCACGGAATTCTTTTACTAGCTGAGTCGCTTTTATTTTTGCAGCATCGCCCATTACAACGACATACATATCTAGTGTGTCATTTGTTTCTAGTGCTACTCCTTCTGCTTCAAGTGCTAATAATAGGCGCTCAATTGATAAAGCAAAACCGATACCTGGTACGTCTGGTCCACCGATATCTTCGACTAAACCATTGTAACGACCACCGCCACAAAGTGTTGTAATCGCACCAAAACCGCTCGCAGTTGACATAATTTCAAACGCTGTGTGGTTGTAATAATCTAATCCACGTACTAAGTTTGGATCTACTTCATACGGAATTTCTAATACGTCTAAATAGTTTTTCACTTTTGTGAAGTAGTCTGCTGAAAACGCTGATAAGTACTCCGTTAAAGCTGGGGCTGATGCCATTAATGGGTGTTCACGGTCTACTTTACAATCTAGAATACGTAAAGGATTTTTTTCTAAACGTTTTTGACAGTCTGAGCAAAATTCACCGATTGATGGTTCGAAGTGATTAATAAGCGCAGTACGGTGTGCATCACGTGTTTCTTTATCTCCAAGTGAATTAATGATTAGCTTTAAATCTTTTAATCCGACTTTTTTGTAAATATCCATCGCGAATGCAATGACCTCTGCATCGATTGCTGGATCTGCTGAACCAATCGCTTCTACGCCAAACTGTACGAATTGACGGTAACGCCCTGCTTGTTGACGCTCATAGCGGAACATTGGTCCCATATAGGAAAGCTTCACAGGCTGATCTGGCTGACCGAACATTTTATTCTCTACGTAAGAACGAACAGCAGCGGCAGTTCCTTCTGGACGCAATGTTAATGAACGTCCCCCACGATCTGTAAATGTATACATTTCCTTTTGTACGATATCAGTCGTATCACCGACACCGCGCTGGAATAATTCCGTCGATTCAAAAATAGGTGTACGAATTTCTTTATAGCGATAAACATGACAAAGTTCGCGAATAACCTCTTCTACTTTTTGCCACTTTTCCGATTGTCCCGGTAAAATATCTTGTGTTCCACGAGGCACTTTAAAACTCATGAATAGCACATCCTTTCTTGTAAGCTAGCTGTATTGAAACTGTATGCTCTTGTTATATCGATTTCCTTGAAAAGCTCCACTAAAAACAAAAAAGCTCTCGTCACCTTGCTTATTGCAAGGGACGAAAGCTGTTACTTCCGCGGTTCCACCCTAGTTGATGCGCAAAAAAACGCATCCTCCTCGTAATCGGATAACGGCCGATTCCGTTTTTCCCTACTAAGCCTTACTTTTCAGGAAAAAGCCTCCCAAGTGTTATTCGCATCATACATACTGTAGGAAAATTTTCAGCCTATGATTTTCCCTCTCTAATCAGCAGTGGTATTTACTACTTGCTTGATCACTGGCGCTTCGTTTTAGTTTATACACTATCTTAATGTGACGGACATTTGTTGTCAACTATTTTTTAATAAGACACTTTTTTCTAA
>JBJEFO010000157.1:0-3941 GCA_051874135.1 Lysinibacillus sp. | reverse complement strand
ATTATTCTCGTATAATATTGGGGATATGGCCCGAAAGTTTCTACCAAGCTACCATAAATAGCTTGACTACGAGGTTGTGTACATAAATGAGAGGATAAACTAATTCTTTTTTCATTATTTACCTTCCTAAAGTCAAGCACGGGTGTAACTCGGTGCTTTTTTAATTTTTACAGACGAAAATCTACATGATTTCATAGGAGGATATGTGTAATGAAAAAAGACATAAAAAAAATAGCAATTGTTTTGAGCATTGCTTTACTGACTATTGTTATGGCGGCATGTGGGAATAATGAAAACGCAACAAACTCCGAAACAAGTGGAGACGGGCTGAAAATTGCCATTGTAACAAGCCCTTCAGGCGTTGATGATGGCAACTTTAATGAGGATAACTATAACGGTATTTTAAGCTTTATCGAAAATAATCCTACTGCAACAGTAAAAGCAATTCGAGAAGAAACAGGTGATCCTGCTGCAGCGGTACAAGCGGTTGCTGACATCGTAGCAGATTATGATGTGATTGTAACACCAGGTTTCCAATTTGCTGGTGTATCAACTCTTGCATTAGAAAATCCAGATAAATTCTTTATTATTAATGACTCTGAGCCTACTCCTGTAGGTGACCAAACGACATTCGATAATATATACGCAATGAACTTTGCTGAACAAGAAAGTGGCTTTTTTGCAGGTATGGCTGCAGCACTTGAAACAAAATCAAATAAAGTAGCGGTAGTAAATGGTATCGCGTACCCTTCAAATGTGAATTATCAATTCGGATTTGAATCAGGTGTAAATTATGTTAATAAAGTGTATGGCAAAAATGTAGAAGTGGTTGAATTATCAGGTTATGCAGGTACTGACGTAACAGGTGAAAATGTAGGCGGTAACTATGCAGGCTCATTTGCGGATGAAGCAACTGGTAAAGTAATCGGAAATGCGTTAATTAAACAAGGCGTAGACCGCATATTTGTTGCTGCAGGTGGTACTGGTAATGGTGTATTCACAGCAGTTAAAGAAGCAAAAGGTGATGTAAAAGTAATCGGTGTTGACGTAGACCAATATGATGACGGTGTAAATGGTTCTGAAAATATCGTGTTAACATCTGCGGTAAAATTCATGGGCATGAACATTGAAAAAGCATTGAATTCTGTTGTTGACGGAAGCTTCAAAGGTGGAAATGTAGTCCTTCATGCAGATTCAGATTCTACTGGATTTATTAAAGAAGAAGGCCGTCATCAATTATCAGAAGACACACTGACTAAAATGAATGAAGCTTACGAGTTAGTAAAAGGTGGCACAATCGTACCTGCATCTAACTTTAATGGCCATTCATCAGATAACTTCCCAGGGTTAGAATAGTTAATCGAAAACAATAATAAAACGAACATTTAGAAGTTTACCAGTTTGGTAAACTTCTAAATTTTCCCCTACTAGTTATGGTGATATAGGAGGAGCAAAATGTCTAATTATATTGTAGAAATGAAACATATAACGAAGCGATTCCCTGGAATAGTAGCCAATTCTGATGTATCTCTTGGTATAAAAAAAGGGGAAATATTCGCTTTACTTGGAGAAAACGGTGCCGGTAAATCAACATTAATGAGTATGCTGAGCGGTATGTATGAACCGGATGAAGGGGAAATATATATCCGAGGTGAAAAAGTAAAAATTAGCTCACCAAACCATGCGGCAAAGCTGAACATAGGAATGGTGCATCAGCATTTTAAGTTAGTTCCGGATTATACGGTTACCGAGAATATTATTTTAGGAATTGAGCCACTCAAAAAATGGGCAGGTCTTTTCCCATATGTAGCAATTCGAGATGCTAATCGTAAAATTGCTGAGCTGTCCAAAAGTTTCGGCTTAGAAGTCGACCCTTCAAAAAAAATAGTTGATCTAACAGTTTCTATGCAACAACGAGTAGAAATTTTGAAAGTACTCTACCGTGAAGCGGAAATCCTCATTTTTGACGAACCAACTGCAGTCTTAACACCTCAGGAAATTGAATTCTTACTTAACATTATCGAAGGCCTACGAGATGCTGGAAAAACAATCATTCTCATTACACATAAACTTGAAGAAATAAAGAAAGTGGCAGACCGATGTGCTGTATTGAACAAAGGTAGACTAGTTGAAGTGCTAGATGTGAAAGAAACATCTGTCAATCATATGGCTCGTTTAATGGTAGGTAGAGAGGTAAGCTTTGAAGCTGAGAAAGCACCTGCCCAGTTTAAAGAGGATGTATTAAAAGTAGAACATCTGACTGTTAAAAATGAAGATGGATTTGAAGTTGTAAAAGATGTATCCTTTACGATCCGCAGCGGTGAAATATTTGCAATCGCTGGTGTTGCAGATAATGGTCAAGTTGAAATAGCCGATGCAATCGCCGGTTTAACAAAGGTTAGCAGCGGAAATATCCTTCTTAACGGCAAGGACATTACAAATGAAACGATAAGAAACCGAACAGAAGCTGGAATCTCCTATATACCAGAAGATAGACAAAGTTACGGGTTAGTTTTGGACTTTGATCTTTCAACGAATCTAGCGTTAAAACAATATTACAAGGAGCCTTTTTCTGACAAAGGGATTTTACGTAAGGAACAATTTGAGCAGTTTGGCACGGAGATGATTGATAAATATGATATCAGAAGTGGACAAGGCATCAAGACGCAAGTTCGTTCGATGAGTGGTGGTAATCAGCAAAAAGCCATCATTGCTCGCGAAATCGAATTGCAATCACCACTCATGATTTTCGTTCAGCCAACGCGAGGCGTAGACATCGGTGCAATTGAAAATATCCATAAAATGATTATTCGAGAACGTGACTTAGGAAAAGCGATTTTACTTATTTCCTTAGAGCTGGATGAAATTATGAATGTAGCGGATACGATTGGCGTTATATATAATGGCCAACTTCAAAAGATCGCCAGCAGAGAATCATTAACGACAAATGAAGTCGGTGAATATATGATGGGGGCAAAGCATGAGTAAAAATAAAAAGAAAAACAGTTTAAAATATAATCTCATTCGGCCAATAAGCAATGAGAAATGGCAACCGATTACGATTCCATTAACAGCCATCATCATTAGTTTTGTTGCGGCAGCGATTGTGATCCTGTTGATTGGCAAAAATCCTTTCCAAGCATTTTACAGTTTGCTACAAGGGGCAGGGATAATGCCAAAGCCTTCTTATGCGGGCTATAAGAGCATGCTGACTGATTTTTTAAGCTTGCTAAATGCCATGACACCACTTGTATTTGCCAGCTTAGCAGTTGCTGTTGCTTATAGAGCGGGCTTATTCAATATCGGGGTCGCTGGTCAAATGCTCGTTTCTGGTTTTTTAGCGACAATTATCGTTGGGTACAGTGGATTGGATGCCTACATCGCAAAGCCACTTGTATTGATTATCGGGATAATCGCCGGGGGACTAATGGGCGGATTAGTTGGATGGCTTAAATATAAATTTAACATTAATGAAGTAGTATCTACGATTATGTTGAATTATATCGCCCAATATGTCATTAGCTTCTTTATTCAGATGTATTATATCGACCCTGTCTCACGTCAATCTCAATATATTTCAGAGGCAGCAAGATTAACTTTAGTGAATGTCGAAATGGGAAATTTAAAAATGGACATTCCGTTAGGCTTTATTTTAGCAATCCTAACAGCTATTTTAATTAAGTTTGTGATGGATAAAACAGTAGTTGGCTTTGAACTGAAAGCGGTCGGTTCTAACCGAAAGGCAGCCAAATATGCAGGTATTAATGTAGGAAGAAATACAATTTTAGCGATGGTTATTTCAGGTGGATTAGCAGGTCTTGCAGGGGTAACTTATTATCTAGGTTATTATGCTTCTATACAGCCAAAAGTATTATCAAGCATCGGGTTTGATTCGATTGCTGTATCACTGCTAGGAAACTCTCATCCGATTGGCGTTATTT
>JBJEFO010000156.1:0-3945 GCA_051874135.1 Lysinibacillus sp. | reverse complement strand
TTAAAAGCAAAGCTCCCAACAATACCGCAAGCATACACCCCCATGCGTTTATTTAAATTTTGCTTGTAAATCCCAAAAACCGGGTACAGAATCTACATCATATTGCTGCACACAGTGTATAAGTTTGCATTTTAATTCCTGTGATAAGTCTTCTCTATATACTTGGTTTGTATTATACAAAGACTTTTTCAATTTCGGTTCAAACTCATTTATGACCTCTATAAGCGCACCTTTGTTATATTTAGCTTTTCTCACTAAGCTCATTAATTTATTTGACATCTTCTAACCTTCCCTTCGAAGATTTTTTATCGTATCGTTTAACTGAATAATGACATCTTCTAATTTCTCAATTTTCTTCTCGAATCTCAGAAATAAATAAATCGTGATAGCAATAGGAAATCCAAAGTTACCAACAAGCGTAATCCATTGTGGCACCTCAAATACTAACTCAGTCATTACTACGCCCTCCTTTCTTTACATAAGTAGGCATACAGTACCTTTAACGCTTTTTTATGTGTTTTTGAAACGGCTTGCTGCGATTTATTCAACATTTTACTAATTTCTGTATCCGTCAATCCGTGAAAATATACAAGTCGAATAATCTCATATTGTTTATCCGATAGTAATTGAATGGCTTTATATAAAACTGGACATTTAATCTGATCTAGAAAATTACTGCCTTCTAAAAACGGTTCACTTTTATTCACTAGTAAATCTTTAAATGTTGTTTCCCCATCATCGGAATTAACATTTGAATCAAGTGTTAACATATAGCGGTCATTTATTTTTCTGGAGCGTTTATCATAGTTGATCGCATTAAAATGCAAGGTTGATGAAATATGTGAAGTAAATCTAACTGCAAAATAGAAAGCTTTAAACAAACTATCTAACTCTTGTTTATTCTCTTCTGTCGGTTTACATATGGCTCTATAGTAGGCTTGTCTATGCTGCGGATCGTTTAAAAATGAAGAAATGAGTTTATTCCCTAAAAAGTCTTTATTTGCCTCTTCGAATTTTTCAATTGTAATCTGACAATACTTGTCGTTTTCTTTATTTCTACTATTCAAAGCACTTTAACCCCTTTAAACAAACATATGTTCTATTTTTGGGTAAAAAAATATATAAATGCAGATTTTTTAGAACGTATGTTCTTATTTTTAGCATAGAAAGACACCCAAATAACTGGGTTAGCCCCCACTAACCTGTTTTAATATTTAGTTAAATTATTTCAATTTTGGAAATCACTTCTTTAATTTTAACACTAGCTACTCGCCACTTGTACTAATTTTACAAAAATTCCTTATTAAATTTGATGTTTTAGTAGACTCTTGAATCAATGATAGGATAAACTCCCTTTCTTTTTTAGAAGAATTTTCGTTTAAGCATTTTGTGAAAAACGCCTGTGTTTTTCTAGCTTCACAAAAGCACTTTAACAACAACTCTTTATCGATGACTTCCTCTTCCATGCTGACTGATTTTGCTAAATTTAATACAGGAATAGAGTACTCATCCGCTATTTGTACGTTATCAACATACATCATTAAGTAATTAAATAACTCTAGTTCCGTAGGTTTACGGTTTATTACACTCTCATATTTGTTAATTAACAAAGCGAGGGCACCTACCACATGTGGTGTAGCCATAGATGTACCACTTAATTCAACATAACCCCCATTTATATAAGAAGATTTAATACTAACACCCGGTGCGTAAATATCTACCTGTTCATTTGTATTTGAAAAAAGAGCAATCGAATTTTTCGCTGTAATTGCACCTACGGATATAACCTCCGCATAACCTGCGGGATAATTGTATTCATCCGTTCTTATATCGCCATCGCCATTATTTCCTGAAGCGACTACAACGGCTATGTTATTCGTAACCGCATCTTTAACCGCCATATGTAACTCTTCTGTTGAATGTTTTGAACCTAATGAAAGTGATAAAATATCTACCCTTTCACCATTAGAGCCACGCCAGTTAATGGCGTAATAGATTGCTTCGATTAACGACCCGATAGATCCTCCGCCTTCTCTATTTAACACTTTTAAAATCAAGAGCTTAGCATCCGGAGCAACACCTATAATACCTGTGCCATTTCTAGAAGCCGCTATAACCCCAGCTACATGCGTTCCATGTCCATTTAAGTCCTCATAAATATTGATATCCCTACCATGATCCCTTGAAAAATTATATCCACCTATTATATTATTGGTTAAATCCTCATGCGTTGTATCACAGCCTGTATCTAGTACCGCAACCACAACTCCTTTTCCGGTAAAACCCTCTCTCCACAAGGAGTCCGCACCAATTTTAAAGACATTTCGAGTCATCTCATCCTTTAAGGTGTTTACTTTAGAAGAAATACACATTGTAGGTAAGCGTAATTTAGTATCTACATTCACCACTGAAACTACCAACCCCTAGCACAATTAATTATCTACTATATAAAGAAACATAAAGGACTGAAATAACAACCTACTTCCACTTTTAAATTAAAAAAGGTAGAGTTTACCCTCTACCTTTTACAATTATCTTTACAATCCGATTGGTGGAGGAACAACCTCCACCTCTGTTAAAAGAAACTCACCAACGATATAAATACCCTTTAATGTTAAAAGCAAAGCTCCCAACAATACCGCAAGCATAAATATTTGCCGTGACCAGCGTAACAACGTGCGGTAACACGTCCCGTTAACCCCTCCCGCAATCGTTGTGACAGAATGTGAAATAGATCCGAATAGCAACAACCCCAGACTGAACTGCATCGCCGCATTATATATTGCTGAAATCATCCCAAACACTCCCCATAAAATTAATGTATTAATTCACCGTAATAAATATACAATGATATTTATTTTCAGTCAATAAATAAAACAAAAAATCCATCCTAAAAACCATGATATATCTACATAAAAACAGTAAACACTATACCCTGACCTTCTTATTATTACTATACCTTAATCGTAAATTTAAAATGCTTCTTTTATTATCAGATTCTACACCAAATACTAGTCACGTTTCCCAGGAAATGCACCAAAACTGTACACATCACCTAACATTAAACGCACCATATACCACACACAGTGCACTGAAAAATACACCATTACACCACGCATTTACCACGCATGCATCACGCATGCACCACGACAATAACAAAGGCGATCACCCTTAACCATGTTAAGAGCAATCGCCTGCGTTTACTTAACTACTATACATATTATACGCTTCCTGCGTCTCGTATCGGATAACCGTCTTCCCATCCTTAGTACCGTTATACATCGCACCTAACCAGCCAGAAAAGGTAGGCTGCCCCTGTAATTCTTCACGTACGCTCTTGCTTGTTACCACACCATCTTGCTTATATTTCCTAACCGCTTCATCAAATGTTAAATACTCTGAACCCGATGCACTCACAAACTGGTAAATATACTGATCCATTAGACTACCCCCACATTTTATTGTTTACGAAATCGTAACGTACAGCTTAGAACCATCTTCATATGTAACCTCTAACTCACCTTCACGATCCTCTACAATAGAGCGGACAATACTCTCATTAAAGCGCTCCACATCACCACTAACCAACTTAACTACCACGACACGATCCATTGGTTTAGTATCCAACTCCACACCAGCAATAAAGCTATCTACCAGCGCTCTTTGACCCGGCTTAAACGTAGCTGTATATCGCGAACCTACATTACTCTTCATCATGTTACAAAACACATCAAGACTATATGCAACCATCCCAAAGCCCCTTTAATTCAACATTTATGCGGCGGTATCTACCGCATATTTATATTTAGGAGTATCCTATCCACACCATTTTCCAAACGAGCGGGAAATACAGCCACGGTAATTACCACAAAAAAGGGGAGTTACAGATGACTGTAACTCCCGCTTTATACACTACCTTATATTTATAGGAAAATTCCTTACCTC
>JBJEFO010000155.1:0-3979 GCA_051874135.1 Lysinibacillus sp. | reverse complement strand
TGAAATACATATAACTTCCGAATATGCGGAATATTGTGCCATAATAAAAGAAAAATAAATTCGAGTCTCGAATTAGTTTGTGGGGAGATGCTTTTGTGAAAACGGTTTTTTCGTACGTAAAACCTTACAAATGGCCAGCATTACTTGCACTTGCATTAATGCTGGTTGAGTTGTTTGTGGAGCTTATACAACCCCTCATTATTGCCAAAATTGTAGATGATGGCATTTTACAAAGTGACGGTAGTGTCATTTGGCGATGGGGAATCGTCATGGTGTTGCTGACGATTTTTGCGCTTATTTCAGGGATTATTAATTCTTATTTTAGCGCTCATGTAGCACAAAGTTTTGCCTTTGATTTACGCAATGCACTATTTCGCAAAATCCAGTCGTTTACGATGGCAACTTACTTAAAGTTTCCGACATCTAGCTTAATTACACGGCTGACGAGTGATATTACACAAGTGCAAAACGTGTTGTTTATGAGTTTGCGTATTATGCTCCGTGCACCACTGATGGTTGTCGGTAGCATTGCGATGGCGTTTGTCGTCAATGTAAAGATGGCGATGTTTTTATTAATAGGTACACCGTTTTTAGTCGTTTTCTTAGTGCTAATGGTGAGAAAAGGTGTTACATATTTTTCTGTTGTGCAATTCCGACTAGATCGTGTCAATCGTGTGTTACAGGAAAGCTTACAGGCGATTCGTTTAGTGAAGGCATATATGCGTGGGCAATACGAGTCGACACGCTTTCATAAAGTAGCAACAAATTTGCAAGTGGATACGATGAAAGCGTTACGCGTGATGGAGTTAATTATGCCTGTGCTCATGCTTGTGATGAATAGTAGCTTGCTTGCTGTATTATGGTTCGGTGCTACTGAAGTAAGTAGTGGAAATGCACAAGTAGGGGATTTAGTAGCGATTGTTAACTATACAATGCGTATTACAGGCGCGTTTTCAATGTTTGCCTTTATCATTATTGCGTTTGCTCGCGCGAAGGCTTCTGCTGAACGGATGGAGGAAGTTTTACTCGTGCAAGAGGGGACAGAGAACAAAGCGGGGGTGCGTGAATTTGATGAAGCACAGCTAGGTACGGTCGAATTTCGCAATGTGACATTCCGCTATCCTAATACACAAGTAGATGTGCTATCCAATGTGTCGTTTCAAATTACACAGGGGCAGAAATTGGCGATTATGGGGGCGACAGGTGCTGGAAAATCTACGCTACTAAGCTTAATTCCGCGCTTTTATGATGCTTCTGATGGGGAAGTCATTGTCAACGGTCGCAACGTGCAATCGTGGGATTTAGACGTATTGCGTGAGATGATTGGCTTTGTACCACAACAATCGATGCTGTTTACCGGCTCGATTTTTAACAATTTAAGCTGGGGTAAACAAGATGCAGTGCTAGAAGAAGTACAAGCAGCAGCAGCTCAAGCACAAATTCATGGGGCGGTAGAAAGTTTCCCGGATGCTTACGACACACGGGTTGGGCAAAAAGGAGTTAATTTATCTGGTGGGCAAAAGCAACGATTATCGATTGCCCGTGCATTAATTCGAAAATCAAACATTTTAATTTTAGATGATAGTACGTCAGCACTTGATGTAAAAACAGAGGCGGCGTTGTGGGATGCATTAGCTGAGGAGCAGGCAACGATGCTTGTCGTGACGCAAAAAGTCCATACTGCCCGAGATGCTGATAACATTTTATTATTAGATGAAGGGCGCGTCGTAGGATTCGGTACACATGAGCAACTACTACAGACGAGCGAGCTTTATCAAAAAATTGCCGCGTCACAGCAGGAGGTCATGTAGATGAAAATGGTCCAAAATCCTTTTGGCTATGAGCGCATTTTAAAGAAGGAAGATTTAGGGTCAGGAAAGAAACGAAAGGGCGAACGTGCAAGCAATTGGCAGCATACACTCGGCCGTATTTGGAAAATCGTTGATGAACAGCGTGGGTTATTAATACTAGTATTGCTCATGGTTGTCGTCAGCTCGGCACTCGCGCTAATCGGTCCATTTTTAGTTGGGCGCATCATTGACCACTATATTGTACCGGGCAAATTTGATGGCATGCTATCCATTATTGGCGTATTAATCGGTATTTATGTTGTGTTATCGCTATCTTTATTTTTACAAAACTACTGGATGATTGGCATTGCACAGCAAACGATTTATCGTATGCGTACAGGTGTATTCGGCAAGTTATTGCAGCTACCGGTTACGTATTTCGATAAACGGCAGCATGGGGAATTAATGAGCCGTGTAACGAACGATATTGAAACGGTTAGTTCGACGCTCAATAGCTCATTTATTCAAGTATTTTCAAGTGTGCTGACGTTAGTCGGAACGGTGCTTGTTATGCTGTATTTAAGTCCGCTTTTAACAGTGCTAACGATGACGATTATTCCGCTCATGTTTTCGGCGATGCGTTGGATTACGCGCCGTACAGGGAAACTGTTTAAAGAGCAGCAGGCGGCGATGGGCGCTTTAAACGGGATGATTGAAGAAACAATTTCTGGTCAACGTGTTGTCAAAGCATTTTCACAGGAAGAGCGTGTAATAGAAGAATTCAGAGAAAAGAGTGGTCGTCTTCGTACGGTTGGCTTCTGGGCGCTTTCGTATTCAGGCTATATTCCAAAAGTAATGAATGCTTTAAATAATATGAGCTTTGCCATCGTTGCAGGGGTAGGTGGATTGCTCGCATTAAATGGGCATGTATCAATCGGTACAATCGTAATTTTTACAGAGTATGCGCGTCAATTTACACGCCCACTAAACGACTTAGCGAACCAGTTTAATACGGTGTTATCGGCTATTGCCGGAGCAGAGCGTGTATTTGCGATTATGGATGAGCCTGCTGAAGAGGACCAAGGTATGCGTGATATCCAGCTTCGTGGTGCGGTTGCATTCCGAGATGTATCGTTTAAGTATAATCCGAATGCGGAAAAGTACACGTTACGCGGTGTGAATTTTGCGATTGAGCCGGGGCAAACAGTTGCACTTGTTGGTCCAACAGGGGCAGGGAAAACAACAATTATGCAACTCATTGCGCGTTTTTATGATGCAGAGGAAGGGTCTGTTGAATTTGATGGACTTGATATTCGCGCTATTGCTCGTGAAACGTTGCGCAGTCAAATGGCCTTTGTGTTGCAAGACCCGTTTTTATTTGAAGCGACCGTTTACAATAATATTCGTTATGGACGCTTAGATGCGACGGATGAAGAGATTGTAGAGGCTGCGAAGAAAGCGAATGCTCATGATTTTATTATGAAACTGCCGGATGGCTATAACACGGTATTATCAGCGGATGGCGGTGAAATTTCGCAAGGGCAAAAGCAGTTGTTATCGATTGCCCGTGCATTAGTAGCCGATCCTGTCATTTTACTATTGGATGAAGCGACAAGTTCTATCGATACTGTAACAGAAATGAAAATCCAAGAAGCACTCGAGATACTAATGCAAGGGCGTACGAGCTTTGTGATTGCACATCGATTAAATACAGTTCGACATGCAGATGTCGTGCTCGTCTTACAACAAGGTGAAATTGTAGAGGCAGGCATGCAGAATGAGCTTATTGCACGTGGGGGTATTTATGCAAGTATGCTGAATGCTGGGAAAGATATTGATGAATTATTAGATTAGGTAAATTGAAATAAAGATTTTAGCGCTTGCGTAATCATATAGACATTCGCGCCTCGCATGCCGCATGAACGTGAAGAATGAGACCGCACGCATTTTGCGGGCTCATGCGGAACGTGCGGTCAGCGCGAATGTATAAATAGCAATATACGAGATTTTTAAGTTCAACTTATATAGGTAAGTTTTTACGCCGCTTCATTTATTGTGAAGCGGTTTTTCGATGTTTAAAGTGAGCTGCTTTAGGGATTAGGCGAATAGAATTGAAAATAAGGCTAATAGAATCGAAAATAAGGAGAATAGGGTTCGAAATTAGGCGAATAGAACGAAAAGCGACAACT
>JBJEFO010000154.1:0-17482 GCA_051874135.1 Lysinibacillus sp. | reverse complement strand
GAAGGAAATAAATAAGAGTATAGGAGAATTTCCTATACTCTGTTTGATGGATGGTGAATGATGAAAGAATACACAATGACTTGTCAGTTCTTTTTCTATATAGAAGGCATTTAAAAATTGAAGACATACTAAAAAGTTAATGCTATACTATTCGCGCTACCGCCCATGCCGCTTGAGCCTGCAAAAAGAGCGCAGTCTCATTCGTCATGCTCTGGCGGTTGGTCAGGCGCGAATAGTATATAATTGTTGCATGCTAACTATTTAGATAATATGGCACAATAGCAAAACGAATTTATAAAACGCTTTAACAAGTAGTATCACTTTTTCATGAATTAGGAGAACATTTATTAAAGTATCAAGAAGGATTCACTTTTGCCGTAGCGCGGCACAGTCACAGGAGCCAGGGTAGGAAATAGCGTGTCTTTCCAACGCTAGTTCCTGCTCTGGCTGTGGCAAAGCGCGAAGGCTACATACTTGACTAATATTCATATATAGAAATAATTGTTTTTAAAATTTACTCATTATACGCTACTATAATTTAAACTTCTCTAATTGCTCTTTTAATGTACTAACCATATCGTTTAGTTGTGTTGCAATGCTGAACATTTCTTCGGTTGACGCTGTTTGTTCTTCTACTGAAGCGACAATGCCTTGCGCATGTTCTGAAGAATTTTGTAGCATCGTTACAGTCGTATTCGTTGTATGCATCACTTGAGTAGAGCTAGCTGCAATTTCTTCAATTGTTGCACTAATCGATTGAATTTCACCATTCATATTTTCAACTAACGTCACAATTTTCGTAAACGTTTCGCCAGCGGAATAAATCGATTCACGTTCCCCTTCAATTTTTTCTACTACATTCGAAATAGCTTGTACAGATTCACTCGAGTCATTTCGCATCTCTGTAATAAGACCCGAAATGCTATTTGCTGACTTTGAAGATTGTTCTGCAAGGGAGCGAATTTCATCTGCTACAACGGCAAATCCTTTTCCATACTCCCCAGCACGTGCTGCTTCAATCGCCGCATTTAATGCTAATAAATTAATTTGATCTGCGATATTCGAAATGATTTTTGTAATTTCACTCACTTCAATCGACTTGTTATTCATTTTCTCTGTAATTGTGAGCGATGCACGGGCTGAATCATCAATAACTTCAAACCCTTTTACTGACTGTTGAATTACTTCATTTCCAACTGTAGCAGCCTGTGTAGCTTCATGGGCACTTTCAGACACATGATTTGTCGCTACTGAGATGTCGTTAATTTGTTGTGAAATGTTTTGTACAGCAACATGATTTTGATTAGCACCGGAAGAAATCATTTCAGTCGATGTAGCAATTTCTGTAATTTTATCAGATACTTGACTTGATGAAATAGTCATTTGTTCTAAGCTTTCTGTTAAATTAGTTGCTCCTTCTTGGACATAATCAGACGTGTTTGCCACATGCGTTAATGTTTCTTTTAATTGATTATGCATATTTCGGAAACTCTTTCCAAGTCGACCGATTTCATCATCACTATTAACAATAAACTCTTCCGTTAAATCACCTTGGGCAAGTTTTTCTGTATGGTCTAGTAATTCACTTAATGGTTTATTAATATTACGCGAAACGTAGCTAGCAATCGCTATTCCTATTAGAATAATTACCGCTAATACCGTAAATATCATAAACGTATTGTCTTTTTTTAATTCCATAATAAAATCGGCATCAGCATCTAATCCTAACACCGAATCCGTATTTGGTACTTGAATAAACGTGGAAATATGATGTCCATAATCATCTTCATAAATGTCGCTAACAATGATTTCTTCTGTCTGTAAAGCATTAGCTTGATCTTCAGTAAATGCTAATGATGTTAAGTATTCATCTGCATTTGCTAAAACTAAAATCACTTCTTCCCCATCAACTTTACTCATAATATATACATTTTCTAATTCAAACTCATTTTGAAATTCATCTGACATACTTTTTAATTGTTCATACGCGTTAGTGTCAGTTTTTGCTTCATTAATTAAATCCTCATCCATTAATGATTGATACTTTTCAAGCATTAATTCTAAACTTTCCTCGTATCGAGGCACTACATGATTATTCAATAGTGAGTTCGTAGTGTAGTTTAAAAAGATGCCAAAAATAGTACTTGCTATCACTACCGGTACAATAACACCTAATAATATTCTAACTCGAATAGACTTCAACTTTTTCACTTCTTATATTCCCCTTAGGTTGATTGATATTTTTCAAAGCAACAAATTGCATAAAATCTAAATCTAAAATATGTTTATGTTCTTCTATAGATGAGCTTTTAAAAAAGATAACAGCAAACGTTGTACGTGTTTCAATTGGTAACACTCGATAATCTAATATTTCTTTAAACTGTTTTTTTAATGCAGCATGATGAATACGTTCAACTTGTGAATATTTAATATCTCGATCAATTTCGGCACATGTAAAACTATAAATTGCATCATCCATATTCGAAATGATTTGCTCCCAATCCGGCTTACGCTTGTTTATGTAATATTCATATGGGTTAATTTGATAAGCGTAATAACCTAGCTCTGTTGTACCTTCTCCTGCAAATCGTAGCGGATTAATCTCAATCGGTACAATCTCATCTTTCAATGTAATACGCAGTTCCATATGTAACGGAACATTCATTAATCGAAAATTTTCACCGAAGCTTTTTAAATACGTATAAAACTTATTGAGCGTAGAACTCATCACTTCTTTACTCGTATAGTAAATGCGATCACCAACATCTTCACTATCTTTAAAATTACGAGTAAAAATATTCAGGATGACTGGATCACCTATTTCGTCATAATAGCAATCAATTGCATATTCTTGTCCATCGATATACTGTTCAATTAGTAATTGCATATCACCAGCACCATTATTGCATTCAAACTCTTTCATATACGCTCGTACTTTATTTGCATCATTACACTTGCATACTCCTTCACTCCCATAGCCAAATACAGGTTTTAGCACAATCGGATACGGCAAATTTTCAATGTCCGCTATCTTTAATTGTTCAAAGTCGTAAGATTTGTAAAAGAAATTAGGATACTTCGATGCTAATAATTTTCGAAAGGCTACTTTATTTTTAAATAAATTCGCTAATGTTGTTAATCGATGTGTAGGTAGAAATTCATTTAGCGTTTCAATTCCAATTTCCGCATTCATCAGAATTGAATCATTGTCATCAAAAGATTGAAATGACAACGGCGTTCTTAAAAAACGTTGATGTGTTACATCATAAATTGTTTTATGAGATTTTGATAGAACCTCAGTTAACAAAGGAGATACATAATTAGTATCTAACAATATCAAATCAATCATCCTCCATAATAGATAAATATAACTATATGGTTTCTGAAACCAAAAAGTCTTTTAACCTAAAAACATTATACATAAATATGGTAAAAAGATAATATTTTAGAATTTTCTTTAAATTAACGGAAATAAAAAAGCCATAAAAGCACTTAATGGCTTTTACGACCTTTTTACTAATCTTAATCTATATAACCTGATAAAATACGTGCATATGGTGAGTCAGATGGAAGGATAATAACTGTATCCTCACCAATTGTTTTCTTATAAGATTCTAATGTGCGGTATAACGAATAGAATTCCGGGTCTTTCGAAAATGCTCGGTTATAAATTTTCGCGGCCTCTGATTCTCCTTCAGCCGTAATAAGAGCGGCCTCTTTTTTCGCTGTCGCTAACATTTCTTGGACTTCGCGATCTGTTTGAGCCATAATTTTATTTTTCTCTGCGTCACCTTCCGATAAATATTGCTGTGCGATTTTCTCACGATCAGAAATCATTTGTGTATAAACTGCTTGCTCGTTATCAACCGGCAAATCCGTACGACGAATACGTACATCGACTACCTCAATCCCATAATTATCTGCCGTTAACAACTTATTCACTTGTTCTGTCACCGTATCATTAACAGAACCGCGCGACGATTTACCTTCATTAATAATCTCTTCATATTGTAATTTACCTAGCTCTGTACGTAATACAGAGTAAATAAACTCTTCCATACGTGCCTCTGCATTCGTTAAACTACGTGCGTTCGAAATTAACGCCTTTGGATCTGTTACACGCCATATTGCATAGTTATCAATAATAATACGCTTTTTATCAAACGTATTAATTTCTTCTTGTGTCATATCATACGTCTGCAAGTTTTTCGGCAATGTTTCGATGCTTTGGATAAATGGAATTTTCATGTAAATACCAGGATCACTCTCATACTTCACTACTTCACCGAACTGGCGAACAATTCGATATTCGTTTTCCTTTACGATGTAGACATTTGCTAAAGCAACGACTAACAAAATTACAATAATCCCTGCAGTCGTAATAGCCGCTGTCCACTGCTTCATATTAATTGGTTTTTTATTTTTTGGAACAATCTTTTTCTTCGGTTGTGGCGACTCGTTCTCAGACTCATCGACTGGCGTTACATCAACTGGCTTCTTTTTATTACCGCCAAATAAATTGCGTACGAATTCATCTAAATCTTTATTATTACTCATTAGTTGCCACTCCCTTCTTCTGTTTTAGTAGGTGCAGGTGCTGATTGCAACGTTTGCAGTGGTAAATACGTCATCGTGCCACTATCATCATTCATAATATAAATTTTTGCAGTTGGTAACACTTCCTCAAGCGTCTCTATCATTAAACGCTCACGTGTAATTTGTTTATTACTCGCATATTGTTCATATAGCTTATTAAATACTGCTACATCCCCATTTGCTTGTTCAATTCGAGCGATTTTTTCCCCTTCAGCACGAGAAATGATTGCTTCCTTTTCTCCATTTGCTTCACTAATCTTTTGATTTTCATATTTTTCTGCTTCGTTAATTTTCGTATTTTTTGTTTCACGTGCATCTGTTACCGCCGTAAATGCTGCACGTACGTCTGCATTTGGTAATTCAACGTCCTGTAACTTTACACCTAGCACACTAATACCAATATCATATTTTTCAAGCAATGTTACGAGTAAGTCGCGTGTACTAGCTTCGATTTCCGCTTTTCCACTTGTTAATGCATCATCAATTTTAGAGCTACCGATAACCGAACGAATAGCACTTGAAGTAGCGCTATGTAAAATCTCTTCTGGATTTTCCGAATTGAATAAATATTTTTTTGGATCGACAATTCGCCATTGCACAACTAAATCAGTCAGGACAATTTTTTCATCCCCCGTAATCATTTTTGCATCTGAATCTTTTGTGCTGAGCGTCCCGTCCTCATTTTCACTGTAACCAAATGTTAAACTATATGTCTCACGAGAAACCGTTTCAACTTGTTGAATCGGCCATGGTAATTTAAAATGAAGTCCTGGCGTTGTAATGAATTCAGTTGCCTGACCGAATGTAATGACAACCGCCTGCTCAGACTCATCAACCGTATACCAAGAAGTTGTGACAGCTAATATACCAACAGCTCCAAATACGGCTAAGCACAACCACAATAACGTTCTTTTTACGCTCATGTTGAATCCTCCTCTTTTTATGTATAGTACATATACGGACTTTATGTAAAAAAGTTTCAGAAAAAGTAAAAAATAAGCGAGCATATTTATGCCACTCGCTTATTTTTATAGAGAACATTAAATAATTTCCGACAATTTGAAACTTGGGGGTTTCTAGTACTAACTATAACTCCTAAGTTTTAATTTGCTATTTCAAAATTGTAAATTTCATGTTAAGAAGTATGAAGGGGTAATAATATTCGCATCGTTGTACCTTTCCCTACTTCACTCTCAACTTGAATTTTCCCGTGGTGCGCTTCAACTAAATGCTTTACAATTGCAAGCCCAAGTCCTGTACCGCCCGAGTTGCGGCTACGGGCACGATCTATGCGATAGAAACGCTCAAATACACGTGGAATTTCACTTTTCTGGATTCCTATACCTTGATCTTCAATTTCAACGATGCCCCACTCATCTTTTTTATACAAACGAATAGAAACGGTTGTCTCCTCTGGTGAATACATAATCGCATTGTAAATTAAATTCGTAAAAATTTGAATGAGACGATTCGCATCTCCTTGAACAATTACTTCTTCTTTAAAGTCGACATTAAATTGCATATTCTTTTCGTCTAAGCGATGGCTCGTTAAGTCCGCTGCACGAACGAGTACTTCCTGTAAATGCGTCGGATTAATATTAACCGAAAAGCCATGCTGTTCAATTTTTGAAAGCTCTAATAAATCTTGAATTAACATTTGCAATCGATTACTTTCCTGATGAATAATTTCTAGGAAGGACAGTGCCATTCCTTCATCTTTATACGCACCATCAAGCAGTGTTTCTGAAAATCCTTTAATGGATGTTATCGGTGTACGTAATTCGTGAGATACATTCGCAACAAAATCTTTCCGAATCTGCTCAAGTCTCACAAGCTCCGATACATCATGCATGACAATGACAACACCTAACCAGCGTCCATGCTCACCTACTACTGGTGCACCATATGCTAACTTATACGTAATCTCCTGTTGTACGGTCATCTCCAATTGCTTTTGATAAGGCATCTCCGTTAAAAAGACATGATTAATAAATGATTCTAGCGCTGATGGTAAATTAAGCGTACGGAAGCTTTTTTCTTGTACTTCTTCATACTGATAGCCAAATCGTTTTAAAAATACTTTGTTTACAATCGATACATGGCCGCTACGATCGATCATTAGTAACGCGCTTCCCATATTCTCAATTAATGTTTTTAAGCGCTCTTCCTCTATTTCACGCGTTTTTGTAATATCTTGCAAATTATGAGCTAAAATATTAATTGAGTTTCGTAGTTCTACGACTGTTCGCGGACCATTTGCAAAGGCGCGTGCACGGTAATTACCAACGGCAAGCTCTTGTGCGGTTCTCGTTACATTTTCAATTGGCTCTACAAAGTTTTGAATCATTCTTTTCGTTACGATACTAATTAATAAAAATGAAATGACTAGTAAAAACAATAAGATTAATGCTAACCGCGTTTTCATTTCATTGATGAATTCTTCTTCTAATTGAAGCTCATACGTTTGTAATAACGCTTGTTCATCTGAATTTGTTAACACAATTTCTCTCTCTTCAATGACTTGAATCATTTGCTCTTGTGCTTGCTTCGTATTTTCTTCAATATATGACTTTGCATAAAAAGGAAAAAGCTGACCTAACACAAATCCTAGGACAGCTAAAATGACACCTACTAAACAAATAAATGAAAAAAACAAGCTACTGCTCATCGACTTTTTCATTTTTTCGGCTCCTCAAATTTATAGCCTAAACCACGAATTGTTTTAATAAAAACAGGTTTACGGCTATTCTCTTCGATTTTTTCCCGGAGATGACTAATATGCACATCGACAATACGCGTATCACCAACAAAATCATAATTCCAGACGGCACTCAGCAGCTGATCGCGTGTTAACACACGATTTTTATTTTCTAACAAATAAACTAATAGCTCAAATTCCTTTGGCGTAAACTCTAGCGATTCATCTCCTAAAAAGGCTTCAAAGCGATCCGGAAATACTTTTAAATCACCGTACGCATAAGATACTTCTGCCATTTCAGCTTCTTCAACGACTGGTACGGGTGTAAAGCGACGAAGCACAGCTTTAACACGAGCAATGACTTCACGTGGACTAAATGGTTTCGTCATATAATCATCGGCACCAAGCTCTAAACCGAGCACTTTATCAAATTCATCATCACGCGCTGTTAACATAATAATAGGAATGTTTTTTTTCTGACTGCGCAGTTCTTTACATACTTCCATCCCATCTAAAATTGGTAGCATTAAATCTAAAATAATTAAGTCTGGCCCTTCTTGAAGTGCCATTTGCAATCCAGCTTTCCCATCATGTGCAAGCAGCACGGTAAAGCCTGCCTGTTCTAAATTGTATTTTAATAACGTTGCAATTGATATTTCATCTTCTACGACTAAAATGGTTTTTGACATAAACTTTGCCTCCCAAATGATCTGAAACCCCCATTCCAAACCTTTTAATGCGGAGGATTTACTTTTACTAATCCTTCAATAATCGGATCTTTGTTTGCATTGAATGCTTTTACACTCACATCAACGACGTTTTGATCATAATCAATGCTGTCTACTTGCAATGTAAAATCAATCGTTTCGTAATGATAAACTGGGTTAAGAAATGTAATTGCTTGTTCACGAATATGCGAACCTGGTCCAGGCATATGCTTTGAAATTGCTGATGTTATAATGCCATTTAACATAATTGTCGGCACAATCGGTGCTTTATACGGTGTGCTTGAAGCATAATCGTGTTGAATATAGAGCGGATTATTATCGTTCGTTAAGCCTAAATATAACAGTAAATCTTTATCTTCAATCGTTTCTGTTAAATGTAATTTTTCACCTACAAGTATTTCGCTAATCCTCTTTCCAAGTTTGCTCTTCTTCTGCAACAAATACCACGCAACCCCTTTATCTACTGAGATTAATCTCATAGTATCAATTTTTTTTGAAAAGCACAATCCAACATCCATTATCATTTCATTTTTTAGACCTTTTTGCCAAAATAAAAACGAGTAAAGAATTTATCCCTTACTCGTCTAATACACGTTCAAATTAGATTAACGCTTTCATTACGTTACGTACCGCTTCTGCAGATACATCTAACGCTGCTTTTTCTTTTTCTGTTAATTCTAGCTCAAAGATTTTTTCGATACCGTTAGCACCAAGAAGTGTTGGTACACCTAAGTATAAATCATTATAACCATATTCACCTTCTAAGTAAGCAATAGATGGTAAAATGCGCTTTTGATCTTTAATAATTGCTTCAGCCATTTCAACCATCGCTGCAGCTGGCGCATAGTATGCCGAACCATTACCTAAAAGATTAACAATTTCAGCACCACCATTACGAGTACGATTAACGATTTCTTCTAAACGATCTGCCGGAATTAATGTTTCTAACGGAATTCCACCAGCAAATGAATAACGAGTAAGCGGTACCATCGTATCACCATGACCACCTAATACGAAGCCTGTAATGTCTTTAACAGAAATGTTTAGCTCCTCAGCAATAAATGCACGGAAGCGAGCTGTATCTAGAACACCAGATTGGCCAATTACGCGATTTTTAGGGAACCCTGTAGTTTTATAAACAGTGTAAGTCATTGCATCCACTGGGTTTGTTAAAACGATAATCGTTGCATTCGGTGAGTATTTGGCGATTTGTTCAGATACAGAAACCATTACCTTTTGGTTAATTTGAACTAAATCGTCACGGCTCATGCCCGGTTTACGCGCAACCCCAGCAGTAATAAGCACTATATCTGAATCTGCTGTATCTGCATAATCAGAAGTACCTTTCACATATGAATCATAGCCTTGTACAGGAGCAGCTTCCCACATATCTAAAGCTTTACCTTTTGTTGGGTTTTCTGCTGCAGGGATGTCAACTAGAACTACATCACCAAGTTCCTTTTGTGCTGCTAAAAATGCTGCAGTAGCGCCTGTAAAGCCGCCACCAATTACAGAGATTTTTTTACGTTTCAAAGACATTTGAATACGCCCCTTTACATTTAGGTATGTTTTTATAAGCACTGTTTTGTAATATTATCGATTTCAAGAATAGCTGGCGCCTCCATTACAATTACATTCTACAAAAACAATAATATTTTAAACATCGCCTAAAATAAAAAGAGGGAGGAGACAAGTCTCTTCCCTCCCTTTGTAAACTTCATTGTGATGCTTTACTTGTACAAAGTCAATAATTAACCGAAAACTCATTTATTTTCTGCTAGAAATTATTGTAAATCAAGTAATTTGTGCAACCTTTCACATGTAATTACATGGAAATTTTGAAGATTAAAGGTTTTTGATTAATTCGTTCGCAAATTCAGAACATTTAACTTCTGTAGCGCCGTCCATTAAACGAGCAAAGTCGTAAGTTACAACTTTAGAAGAGATTGTTTTCTCAACTGAGTTAGTAATCATGTCTGCAGCTTCTTGCCATCCTAAGTGCTCAAGCATTAATACGCCTGATAATAATACTGAAGATGGGTTTACTTTATCTTGACCAGCATACTTAGGTGCAGTACCGTGAGTTGCTTCGAAGATTGCGTGACCAGTTAAGTAGTTGATGTTAGCACCTGGAGCGATACCGATACCACCAACTTGTGCCGCTAATGCGTCAGAAATGTAGTCACCGTTTAAGTTCATAGTAGCTACTACGTCGAACTCGTTTGGACGAGTTAAAATTTGTTGTAAGAAGATATCAGCGATAGAATCTTTAACTAAGATTTTACCAGCAGCTAAAGCAGCGTCTTGTGCAGCATTTGCAGCAGCTTCGCCTTGCTCAGCTTTGATTGCATCGTATTGGTTCCAAGTGAATACTTTGTCGCCGAATTCAGCTTCAGCTACATCGTAACCCCATTGTTTGAATGCACCTTCAGTGAACTTCATGATGTTACCTTTGTGTACTAAAGTAACTGTTGGTTGGTTGTGTTTGATTGCGTACTCGATAGCAGCACGAACTAAACGCTCAGTACCTTCTTTAGATACTGGTTTGATACCTAAACCAGAAGTTTCTGGGAAACGGATTTTGTTAACACCAAGCTCAGTTTGTAAGAAGTTTAATAGTTTCTTTTGCTCGTCTGAACCAGCTTTATATTCGATACCAGCATAGATATCTTCAGTGTTTTCACGGAAAATTACCATATTAACGTCTTCTGGACGTTTAACTGGAGAAGGTACACCATCAAAGTGACGTACTGGACGTAAGCAAACGTATAAGTCTAATTCTTGACGTAATGCTACGTTTAGGGAACGGATACCGCCACCGATTGGAGTTGTTAAAGGACCTTTAATTGCGATTAAGTATTCGTTGATTTTTTCTAAAGTTTCTGCAGGTAACCACTCACCAGTTTGGTTGAATGCTTTTTCACCAGCTAAAACTTCTAACCATTCGATTTTCTTTTCACCGTTGTAAGCTTTTTCTACTGCTGCGTCGATAACGCGAGAAGCTGCTGCCCAAATATCTGGACCGATACCGTCACCCTCGATGAAAGGAATTACTGGATTGTTTGGCACTTTTAACACGCCATTTTCTACTACAATTTTGTTTGTCATGATTGTTTGCCTCCTACTTGTTCGTGAATCAAGGACTGTGAAATCTACACAGTCCTTGATAAGTTTAGCATATTTTCTAAATTAACGCTCGTTAATTGGAACGTATTTTTGCATTCCTGGTCCAACATACTCTGCACGTGGACGGATTAAGCGGTTATTAGCATATTGCTCAAGGATGTGTGCTACCCAACCTGATGTACGAGATACAGCAAAGATTGGTGTGAATAAGTCATGTTCAATACCTAAAGAATCATAAACTGATGCTGAGAAGAAGTCTACGTTCGCTGGTAGTTTCTTTTGTTCTACGATCATATCGTGAATTTTCACTGACATGTCATATAATTCTGGCTTACCAGTTAATGCAGTTAACTTCTTAGACATTTCACGTAAATGTGGTGCACGTGGGTCGCCTTTGCGGTATACGCGGTGACCGAAGCCCATGATTTTTTCTTTGTTGTCTAACTTGTTTTGTACCCAAGTTTCAACGTTGTCGATTGAACCGATTTCAGATAACATTTTCATAACTTGCTCGTTAGCGCCACCGTGTAATGGGCCTTTTAATGCGCCGATAGCAGCAGTTACGCCAGAGTACAAGTCTGATAATGTTGCAACACAAACACGAGCTGTGAATGTTGAAGCGTTTAACTCGTGGTCAGCGTGTAAAATTAACGCTTTGTCGAATGCTTCGATTGCGATTGCTTCTGGCTCTTGTCCAGATAGCATGTATAAGAAGTTAGCTGCATATCCTAATTCTGGTTTTGGCGCAATTGGCTCTAAACCTTTGCGAATACGAGAGAATGCAGTTACTACTGTAGCAATTTTTGCTTGTAAACGGATTGCTTTGCGATAGTTCGCTTCTGCATCCATTACATCAGCTTCTTCATCGAATGTACCAAGCATTGATACAGCTGTACGTAATGCAGCCATTGGATGAACTGTATTTAATGGCATAGACTTGAATAAATCATAAATAGCAGTTGGAACTTCCATGTTATCTGCTAATTGTTGTTTTAATTCAGCTAGCTCGTCTGCCTTTGGTAAACGAGTGTGCCATAATAAGTAAATAATTTCTTCAAATGATGCGTTGTTTGTTAAATCATCGATGTTATAACCTACATATGTAAGTGTGTCATCGATAATTGAACTGATTTTTGACTCTGCTGCAACAATGCCTTCTAAGCCTTTAGTTGTTGACATAGTAAATCGCTCCTTTATGATTATATTTGTTTTGTAAGTGCTTTCTTTTCCGAAAAGAATCCACTTTCGTTCTGCTCAATGAATCTATAAGTAAATCGCTTACATGAAACATTATAATCAATTTTGACGGCTTTGTGAATGAAAACTGAATAATTTAGTAAATTTGTGCATGATGAATTAAAATTTTACATTTTAGAGAATAAATCGTTTAAAACGAGATATACATTGCATAAAAATAGAGGTGAGCTATTTTCTAATGAATAATTTTTTTACAATTTCATACGAAAGCACCAGAAGGTTTCTATTGCTTCTCTTGTATATAGCATTACTTATCTTTCTTTCTCCCATTACACTTGGTATATTTTTTGCTGCTCTATTTCATCCCTTTCTCTTATTTTTTTACAAAAAATTTAAAATTCCGTATTTTATTGTCGTTTTCGTTACGACTATCGCATTTTTTTACGGCCTGTATTGGTTTATAAAATTTATCGTAGATAGTTTCATGATTGTTTTACCACAACTTCAATCAACTATTTCAGGAGAAGTTTTCCAACACCCTGTTTTAAAGACGCTAATGGAAGCGGGATTATCCGCAATTGATCAAATCGCCTCTATAAGCATTAATGCGACGAAGGAAATTTTCAGTTATATGTTTGAAGTCATTATTTTCATTATGGCATTTTACTTTTCTTTGTTTGAAAGTAAGCGGGATCGCTACTGGTTTTTTGTGTACACGCCTCCGTTTGTCCGTGAAACTTGGAAAAGCTATTTTAAACGTGCAATAGAAATATTTACTACATTTTTATATGTAGAAATTCGTTTAATTGGTTTGACGTTCATTCTACTAGCACTCGGCTTTTTTCTTCTCGACTTTACTTACCCATTACAAAAAGCATTTTTCATCGCACTCGCAGATTGTCTACCGTTTTTCGGAATCGGCCTTATCCTTATCCCGTTAGCTATTTACTTTTATCTCGTTGAAGAAATCATATTATGTATCGCAGTCATTGTTTTGTATATTTTTATTCAAACAACGAGGCAGCTTACCGAATCATTTTTATGGGCTTCCACGTTCCATGTGCGAACAGTCCATACATTTTTCATCAGCGCTGCCTGTGTTTTACTATTTGGTTTTTATGGTATTTTGTTAAGTCCATTTATATTGCTTTTCGTAGTAAAGTTAAGACAAAACGCTATCTTTGCACGATAATCATTTGGCTATTTTTCATTTTTCTACGCAACCACATAAAAATTACTGGTTTAAACAAATTACGTGTAAACGATGTGAACATCATAAGTCCAACTATATCTGATAAAAAACCCGGTATGATTAGTAATACCGCACCAACAAACATCATAAAGGCTTCGATTAATGCAATACCTGGTGCTTGTCCTTGCTCTATAGATTTTTGAATAGTTTGCAAAGACTTTGTACCGAGCTTTTTAACTAGATAAACACCGAGTACACTCGTCAACATAATTAACAGCAATGTTGGAAACACACTGAGCCATTTCCCTACAACAATAAATGTTGCGATTTCCGCAAATACGATAGCAACGAATGCTAAAAAGAAGTTTTTCAATGATATTCACCCCATACTATATACGAGTAATGCTTAAAAAAGTTTCAAAAAAGGCAAAACCGCATATGCGATTTTGCCTTTTATCATCGTATATTATACTTTAATGCATTATATTAAAGAACGCTTGCATGTCCTTTATAAATAACACCTGTTTCTGCATCAATTGTAATTTCTTGTCCGTGGCGAATTAAAGTTGTTGCTTCTTTTACACCAACGATTACTGGGATACCTAAGCTCAAACCAACAACCGCTGCATGAGAAGTCAATCCGCCTTCTTCTGCAATAATACCTACGCAATTTTCGATAGCTGGCATCATTTCGCGGTCAGAACCTACAGTAACAAGAATGCATCCTTCTGTATCATAAGCTAATGCTTCTCCTGCATTTTTAGCAACAACAGCTTTACCTACAACAGATGCTTTACCTACACCTTGACCTCTTGCTAGTAAATCACCGATTACGTGCACTTTCATTAAGTTTGTCGTACCTGCTTCTCCTACTGGTACACCTGCAGTAATTACGACAACATCGCCATGGTCAACATGTCCATGTTTTAACGCCTCATCTACAGCAAGCTCTAAAATTTCGTCTGTTGTTTGTACACGTTCACAAACGACTGGACGTACGCCCCAAACTAATGTTAACATTTGCGCTGTATTTTCAGAGCCTGTTACCGCAACAATTGGAACACCTGGGCGGTATTTCGCCATCATTTTCGCTGTATTACCGCTTTCAGTCGGTGCTAATACAGCCTTTACATTTAAGTTAATAGCCGTATGTGCAACTGCTTGTGAAATCGCTTCTGTCATGTTTGCACCTTTTTCACGGCTACGTTGTGACACGATAGCGCGATAGTCTAACGATTGCTCTGTACGCTCTGCAATTTTATTCATCATTTGAACTGATTCTACTGGATATAAACCAGCTGCTGTTTCGCCTGAAAGCATGATTGCATCTGTACCATCAATAATCGCATTCGCTACGTCAGATGCTTCAGCGCGTGTAGGACGTGGATTACGTTGCATTGAATCAAGCATTTGTGTTGCTGTAATAACTGGCTTACCAACTTGATTACATTTTTTAATTAATGTTTTTTGTACTAATGGTACTTCTTCTGCTGGAATTTCTACACCTAAATCACCACGAGCAACCATTAAACCGTCAGATACTTCGATGATTGCATCGATATTATCGACACCCTCTTGGTTTTCAATTTTAGGGATGATTTGAATATGTGAGCCGCCATTTTGCTCAAGTAACTCACGAATTTCTAGTACGTCTTTTGCAGTACGTACGAAAGAAGCCGCGATAAAGTCTACACCTTGCTCAATACCAAATAAAATATCTTGTGCATCTTTTTCTGTAATACCTGGTAATTTGATCGATACGTTTGGTACGTTTACACCTTTTTTATTTTTTAACACGCCTGCATTTTCAACGATTGTATGGATTAATCCTTTTTCCATATCTTTCGCTAATACACGTAGTTCAATTAAGCCGTCGTCTAATAAAATAATATTATTTTGCTCAACGTCTTCGATTAATTGCTCATACGTAACTGAGAAGACATTTTCATTTCCTAGAACTTCTTTCATTGAAATATCAATTACTTTACCTGTTGTAAGGTGAAGTTCGCCATTTTCCATGTTATGTGTACGAATTTCTGGACCCTTCGTATCAAGTAAAATCCCTACTGGTTTTCCTACTTTTGCTGCCGCATCGCGAATAGCCGCAATACGCATTCCGTGTTCTTCATGCGAACCGTGCGAGAAGTTTAAACGCGCTACGTTCATACCCGCTTCAATTAGTTTTTCTAACACTTCTGGTGATTCACTTGCTGGTCCAATTGTACAAACTATTTTTGATTTTCTCATGTTCTTCTCTCCGTTTTCTTTTTGCCTTATTAAATAGATAATTCTTTTGAAAGTGTATATAAACTTAAGTCTGCCCTATGTTTATTTTCGTATGCTTCTTTTAAATCATAGTCAATTACTTGATGATTTTTAATACCAACTGCTCGGCCTCCTCGACCTTCCAGTAATACTTCCACAGCTTTTGCTCCTAAACGCCCAGCTAATACGCGATCAAGAGCTGAAGGTGCACCACCACGCTGAATATGACCAAGTACAGATACACGAATTTTTATACCTGTTTTTTCTTCTAAAATTTTCGCTAGTTCATGCCCTGGCATAACACCTTCTGCCAATATTATGATACTATGGCGTTTACTACGTGTAGCACCACGTTCAATACGTGCAATAATATCATCAATATCATAGTCTTCTTCAGGAATTAATACAGATTCAGCACCTGCTGCAAGTCCTGACCATAATGCAATATCACCTGCATCGCGCCCCATTACTTCAATAACAAATGTATTTTCATGACTAGTTGCAGTATCGCGAATTTTATCGATGGATTCAACGACCGTATTTAGCGCCGTATCAAACCCTATTGTATATTCCGTACCTGGAATGTCATTATCAATTGTACCTGGAATACCTACACATGGAAAACCTTTTTCCGTTAATTGCATCGCACCCCGGTACGATCCGTCACCACCAATTACAACTAATCCTTCAATCCCTTGTGCACGCATATTTTCAATTGCTTGATATTGGTTTTTATCCTCTTTAAATTCCGGAAATCGTGATGAGAATAATTTCGTGCCACCACGTTGAATAATACCACCAACTGAACCTAGATCAAGCAATTCAAAATTACCTTTATATAACCCTTCATAGCCATAGTAAACGCCTACTACATCTACGTTATGGTATTTTGCTTTACGTACAACAGCGCGAATAGCTGCATTCATTCCTGGTGCATCACCACCACTTGTTAAAACAGCAATTTTTTTCATCAGTTGTAACCTCCTAGTTAGAATGATTTGCTAATAAAACATTAACACGAATGATCAGACTATGTAAGTCTTACAAATAACAGACTCTTCGCCATAAGTTAGGAAGGACTATAACTAGTTGATTGAAGTGGCGACTCCTTGGGGATTAGCAAAATGTATTTTACGATGAGTAATCGCAGGAGCACCGTGTGAAAAATCCAATGTATTCGGGGTCTATCCTCAAAAAGGAAGGAAAACTAAGAACATCACATCGTGTAACAACGTTTTCCTGACAAACGTCCTGTTGTCCCGAAGTAGTGCTCTAGATGCGCGTCCCGTCAGAACGGAAATCAATGCCATGTTGCAGTGATGAATCAAATAACAACGTTTATTTCTTTTGTAAAAAAAATTGGGGAAAACTGCCTTCAACCCATTTATTAGTCTAACCTATATTATTGTATATGTTTATACTTTCTATCCTCAACTTTTGCACTTAGGTAAATCAAGGCGCAGTTGGTAATAACTAGGGCGTAGTTGACTATTTAGTTATTTAACTTTTAAAACACCGATAAGTGACTAGAGGGAAGTCAAATAATCCTTATCTTTTATGTTTTCACATATATAAGTTGAACTTAAAAATCTCGTATATTGCTATTTATACATTCGCGCTGACCGCACGTTCATGCGGCATGCTAGGCGCGAATGTCTATATGATTACGCACTCGCTAAA
>JBJEFO010000153.1:0-4006 GCA_051874135.1 Lysinibacillus sp. | reverse complement strand
CTGCCGCTTCGCTTTCGATACAGATAAATTACTGCCCGTTAATGCGGGATAAAAAAAGCGGATCTCATTTTTTTGAGGTCCGCTTTTAAGCTACTTTAGTTGGTGGAAAATGTAAGTATTTCTAATGTAGGATAATTACTTAGAATACTTGTTCTACTTCGATAATTCCTGGTACTTCTTCTAATAAAGCGCGCTCAATACCTGCTTTTAATGTGATTGTAGAACTTGGACAACTACCACATGCACCTAAAAGGCGTAGCTTTACGATGCCGTCCTCGATGTCTACTAATTCACAGTCACCGCCGTCGCGTAGTAAAAACGGACGTAATTTATCTAAAACTTCTTGTACTTGTTCTTTTTGTTCGATATCTGTCATTTCACTCGACTCCTTTCACTAAAATAATTATAATGTGAAGAAACCAAAAAATCCAATACTTAAATATTGAAAGGTGGGAAGAAAAATGAATGAATCAAAAGCAATTATTGAAGTATACGGTGCAAATATTATATGTGCGAGTTGTGTAAATGCACCTTCATCTAAAGATACATATGAATGGTTACAAGCAGCAATTGCAAGAAAATTTCCGAATCAAGAGGTAACATATCGCTTTATCAATATCGATGACGTACTTGAGAATGAGCGTGACATCGATTATGCTAATAGAATTCAAGAAGATGAATTTTTCTATCCATTAGTACTTATTAATGATGAGATAGTTGGAGAAGGATACGTACAAATTAAGCCTGTATATGAAGCACTTAAAAAGCTAGGATATGAAGCAAAGTGAGTAAAAAATATCAAGTAGATGACCGTTTGAATACACTAATCATTCAAACGGTTTTATAGTACTTAAAGACAAATAAAACCGATAATGTTAATATGGATTAGCGCCGCTTTTTGAATTCATCAATGATTTGTTTTATGATGAAAATAAGCGAGTAAAGGAGGTTAGATATTTGTGGATGTTTTAAATGTATTGGATAAGTTGGATCAGATGGAAATTTTATTTGAACCAATTTATAGTGCTGATGAACATAGCATTGTTGCCTATGAAGTCATTGGACGCATCGTAGACAAAGAGACCGTAATTGACATAGAAGTATTTACATATAACGAAGAAGTACCAGAGGATATTAGAGCAGAAGTAGAACAACTTGTCGTACGACAGTCAATCGAATTAGCATTACATGAAATTGAAAGTATGGATTTATATATTCCGTGTAACCCAAATTTATTAATGATTGATTTCGGAGAAAGTTATTTTTCTTTATTAAAGAACCTTGTTCCAGAAAACCAGCTACAACATATTACACTTGTAATGAATGAACATTTATTTAAAGGGGATATAAAGCATTTACATCACGTTATTAAATACATTAAAACATATGGTGTAAAAGTAGCACTTGCTAATATCAGTGCACATAGTCAGTTGGATTCTATTTTAATGCTAGAGCCAAGTGTTTTAAATATTAATGTGAGTCAGCTTAATTATAATCATTGGGGCAATCAAAATCATGTATTTACGACACTACGTACGCTAGCTTTAAAAATGGGTGCATCTCTTATGGTGAGTGGGATCGACACGATTTACCAATTGCAACATGGTTGGAAAAATGGCGCACGTTATTACAAAGGGGCTTATTTAGAAAGGCCGTCGAAATCGTTTATTCCTCGCGATACATTAAAACCGCGTTTCCGTGATGAGTGCGAGCAATTTATCGCAACAGAGAAAAAGCTAATTAAACATAAGCTCGAAGAAATAAAAGCGCTTGAGAAAAAAATTGTATCAAGCGTAGAACACATTAGACCAACAAGTAGTCAAGTTGAAAGAGTAATGGAACTTGCTAAACAATTACAAGAATATGCATTCCGTTTGTATATTTGCGATGGGGAAGGTTTCCAAACAACGCCAAACGTAACATGGAAACAAGATTGTTGGACTGTTGAAGAAGATGCATTACGAAAAAACTGGAGCTGGCGTCCATACTTCCTACAAAATTTATTAAAGATGCGTCAAGAACATACTGCAGAATTCTCATCTGCTTATTCAGATATTGAAACAGGTGAATTAACACGAACGTTTAGCATGGCACTGCCGAATAATGAATATTTATTTATTGATATTTCTTATAACTATTTATATGAACATAATATTGTGAATTAAATTTAAAAAAGCCGCCATCCGTATGAGGAAAGGCGGCTTAATATAATATCGGTATTTTTTTAATAAATAAGTAAATATGAGTTGAATTAGTAATTTATGTAGCGAAAGAGTTGGTGTTCTATAAAATTGCACTAAACTCACAGATAATATTTTCTGAATTTACAATGATTCTTTCGCGTTCATGAATAGATTATCGGGAAATTTGTCCCTCCTTATTAATGTATTGAAATTACACTTTAAAAGGTCTAATATAGATAGTAGTAAAGGGTTCATATCATAAATATATTGACCTAGCGCAAAGAGCTACTGAAGTATAGATTTGTACTTCTTTTTTGTTTTTATTGCGCTAGTACAAAAAAAATAAAGGGGTTTTGATTTCAGTGAAAAGACCGACAATTTTAGTGCTAGGTGCGGGATACGGTGGATTAACAACGGTAGTTAATTTACAAAAATTAGTAAGTGCGGATGAGGCGGAAATCATTTTAATTAACAAAAATGATTACCACTACGAAACAACTTGGTTACATGAAGTAGGTGCTGGGACAATCTCTCCAGACAAAGCTCGTTATCCAATTTCAAGCGTTATTAATAATAATGTGCGTTTTGTACAAGCAACTGTTGAGAGCCTTGATGTAAACACTAAAAAAGTTGAAACTACTGCTGGCGAATTCACATATGATTACTTAGTAATTGGCCTCGGTTTTGAAGGTGAAACTTTTGGAATCCCAGGCTTAAAAGAGCATGCACTTTCATTAGCTAATTTAAACGCTGCTCGCCAAATTCGCGAGCATATTGAATATCAATTTGCTTCTTGGTCTTTAGACGAAGAAAAAGATGACAGCAAACTAACAATCATTGTAGGCGGTGCTGGTTTCACAGGTATTGAGCTATTAGGCGAGCTTGGTAACCGTATTCCAGAGCTTTGCAAAGAGTTCGATATTCCACAAGAAAAAGTACGTGTACTATGTGTAGAAGCTGCACCAATGATTTTACCAGGCTTCGATCCACAACTTGTAGAATATGCAAAAACACAATTATCTAAAAAAGGTATCGAATTCTCAATCGGTACACCTGTAGTAGAAGGTACTCCAGAGGGCGTTAAAATTAAAAAAGGTGAAGACGAGTTCGAATTCGTTAAAGCAGGTACTGTAATCTGGGCTGCTGGTGTACGTGGTAACCAATTAATCGAGACTTCAGGTATCGAAAACAACCGTGCTCGTATTGCTGTACGTAAGGATATGCGTGCTCCAGGATTCGATGATGTATTTGTAGTAGGTGACTGTGCATTCCTTCTTAATGAAGAAGCAGGTCGTCCATATCCACCGACTGCTCAAATCGCTATGCAACAAGCTGTATGTATCGCGAAAAACCTTAAACACCTGATGAAAGGTGAAGATACTGAAACGTTTGTATATGATGACAAAGGTGCTGTATGTTCACTAGGTCATGAAGATGCAATCGGTGCTGCTTTAGGTCGTCAATTTACAGGGAAAACAGCATCTGCTCTGAAGAAAGTAGTAGATGACCGCGCGTTATTCTTAGTAGGCGGCGTTGGTTTAACATTAAAAAAAGGTAAATTCAAATTTATTTAATAGTAATACGATAAACGCTAATATAGACAAGGTTGAAAAATCAACTTTGTCTATATTTTTTTGTTTTAAAAGTGGCTCTTTATATATGTTCATTTTAAATTTCCAACAGTACAATCAACTTTAAAAATCAGCCGTATTTTGCAAAAAATAGCCAAAAACCTTTTGTTTTTACCGAAAAATGAACGTTTTCACTCAAAAAAAAGCGCTTGACAAATAGATTGTGTGATAAAAAAGAGAGAAACTTACTAA
>JBJEFO010000152.1:0-4015 GCA_051874135.1 Lysinibacillus sp. | reverse complement strand
GCATGGGCGGTAGCGCGAATAGCATATCATTAGCTTTTTCGTATCTCTCTAATTTTTAAATGCCTTTTATATAACTTATGTATGATTAAATTTTTTGTGCTAACGCATCAATTTTTTCAGCAACTTCTGTTAGATTTTGAATGGAATTGGAAATTTCGATAATAGCGGATGTTTGATTTTCGGAAATGTGAAGTGTTTCGTTAATCGTTTTGGACACTTCTTCTACCTTTTCTTTCATAGCGTTCAGTAACGTACGGATTTCATTGACAGAATCTGCGCTTTGATCAGCTAACTTTGTAATTTCCTTTGCTACAACGCTAAATCCTTTACCGTGTTCACCGGAGCGTGCGGCTTCAATACCTGCATTAAACCCTAAAATTCTTGTGTTTTTAGCAACGCTATTAATCATGTCTAAAATTTTCGATGTATTTTCTACTTAAGAGGCTAGATTGTTTTGTGCTGATGCAACTTCTAACATATAGCTTGATAAATTTTCAGCGGATGCAGATAGTTGTTCTGTTGCGGTACCAATTTCTTCAGAAGAGGTTGTGAATTTTTCTGCTACGTCAATTAGTTCAACTCGATTGTTTACGCTGGCACTAACAGCGATACTACCGATCACTTTTCTTTGTTTATTTGTTATAGGGGCAATGGTTAATTTCATTGCAGTACCGTACAATTCTTTTGGTATATTTAAAGTCATTTCACGATTTTTGCGCATGACATCTAGCATCGGATCCTGTGCTGTTAATTTCTTTCCAACTGAATCAGTATTAGGTAACTCGTTAGAATTGACTTGTGAAATAACAGTATTTAGGTCAGATATAGAGATAAAAACGTCATCAGTAAATAGCTTTTTAATGATGGGTGAAAAATGCACAAACTGCTGTAAAGTTTCATCTAATGTAGAATAATCGATTGTAGACATTGTAAAAACCCCTTCTAATTATTATTAATATAATACTCCCTCTATAATGATAAGTAAATATTAGGAAATAAAAATGGATGAATGTTTTGTAAGTTTGTGTGTTGAATAATCTAGAGTAAAAGTGTACTAATTGAAAAATGGTGCCAGAAGTATAAGCTTCTAGCACCATTTTTTTATTCGTGATTACGGTCACGACCCCAACATTCTGTATTGTCCAATCCTTCAATTTCATCCGCATAAAACACAGGATTTTTCCCAGCTTTGCGTTGTGCTAAATAATTGTCCAATACTTTTTTTGCGATTTTCCATAGCATTAAAATAGCAATTAAATTAATAAATGCCATAATACCCATGAATACATCTGCTAAATCCCATACAAGCTGTACTTTGGCTACTGAACCGAAGAAAACGAAACCAATAACAAATACGCGGAATATATTAATAATAATTGGTGAGTTTTTAATAAACTCGATATTTGATTCACCGTAGTAGTAGTTGCCGAGGATAGAGCTAAATGCGAAGAAGAAGATCGTAATCGCTAAAATAGAACCTGCCCAGCTACCGATACTATCTGATAAAGACGCTTGTGTTAAGTTAATCGAAGTAGCGTTTGCGCTTAAGTAAGCGTCGCTTGTTAAGACAATCATCGCTGTTGCTGTACAAATAATTAATGTATCAATAAATACACCTAAAGTTTGGATTAAACCTTGCTTTACAGGGTGTGATACATCAGCAGTTGCTGCGGCATTTGGTACAGAACCCATACCAGCCTCGTTTGAAAATAAACCACGCTTAATTCCGTTCGTAATGGCTGCACCAATCATTCCCGCAAACATTTCTTCAGCACCAAATGCTGATTTGAAAATCAATGCGAATACTGCTGGAATGTCTGTTATATTTAGTACCATAACAATGATTGCTAAAATAATATAACCAATCGCCATCACTGGTACTAAAAATGTCGTTACACTAACGATACGGCGTAGACCACCAAAAATAATGATGGCCGTTAATACAGCCAATAAAGTGCCCATTATAGTACGTGATACACCGAAGCTCTCATTGAATGCGATAGAAATCGTATTTGCTTGTACTGCATTGAAAATGAATCCAAAACATAACGTAATGGCAATAGCGAAAATAATCCCCATCCAACGCTTTTTAAGTCCCTTTTCCATGTAGTACGCAGGACCCCCGCGGAATAAGCCGCCTTTTTCAGGTACTTTATAAACTTGTGCTAATGTACTCTCGATAAATGAAGAAGCACTACCGATTAAAGCGATACACCACATCCAAAAAACCGCACCTGGACCACCAAGAGCAATCGCTGTTGCTACACCAGCAACGTTACCTGTACCGATACGTGAAGCGGCACTAATTGTGAAAGCTTGGAATGAAGAAATTCCTTTCTTCCCATTCTTGCCCACAGGTGCTTTCTCAGTAATGACACGGAACATTTCTGGAATCATGCGGAACTGCACAAAGCCCGTACGGATTGTAAAATAGAGGCCGATACTAACTAACATGAAAATGAGTAAGTAGGAATACATGAAATGATTGATATTGCCTACTAAATTCTCGATAAATGACATATTCTATCCCTCCTACTTTATAGCATACTATAAAGTAAGGGAATCTGTTAATTAGCAGATTTTATAGAAAAGTAAGAAAAAACATGTGAATTCGAACGATTATTATCAAAATAGAAAAAGGAGCTGAAAATAAACATTTCAGCTCCGAAAAAAACTACCCCATAATATGATAGCCTGAATCGACATAAATCGTTTCACCTGTAACGCCACGTGATAACTGGCTTAGCATAACAATTGTCATATCAGCGACTTCTTCTTGGTTTGTATTGCGCTTAAGTGGTGCTGTTTCTTCGATTTTGTGTAAAATTTGGTTAAAGCTTGGTACACCTTTAGCGGCTAATGTGCGAATTGCGCCAGCTGAAATCGCGTTTACGCGAATGCCTTCACGACCAAGGTCAGCTGCTAAATAACGCATAGCTGCTTCTAATGCGGCTTTTGCAACACCCATGACGTTATACCCGTCAAGTACGCGCTCAGCACCTAAGTAGCTCATCGTGACGATTGATGCACCTTCTGCTAAATAAGGTTTTGCGGCATTACTCACTGCAACTAAAGAATAGGCGCTAGTATCTTGCGCAAATGCATAGCCTTCTCGCGTTGTTTCAACAAATCGATTTTTTAAATCTTCTGCATGTGCGAACGCAACCGAGTGAACAATTCCGTGAACTGTACCGAATTCAGTACCGATTTGCTCAAAAGCTTTAGCGATCGATTCGTCATTATTTACATCACATTCCACGATTGCTGTTTTTTTATCCTCATATGCTGTTAAAAGCTTTTCAATTTTTCCTTTTGAACGTTCTTTACGATAAGTAAAAATAACGTTAGCCCCAACTTCAAGTAAGCGCTTCGCTACTCCCCAAGCAATACTACGCTCGTTTGCCACGCCCATTACAACGATATTTTTGTTTTCTAATTGTAAAAGATTCATGCTCATTCCCCTTTGTAAATGTTATCTATTATTAGTACCAACTACTAAAACTAACTATAACACCAAAATATGTTTCGAGCAATAAGAATTATGCTGCGGGGCAATGGGATTAAAATACACATAAAAAAACAACACAACGGGCACGTTAAAGGTGCATGTTGTGTTGTTCTCAAGATAGAAACACTAAAAATAAATTATTCAAATTTTAATGAATCGCCATCGAATGTTTCTTCCGCTACTTTGATTGAATCAGTAGGGCAACCTTCGAATGCATCTTGTAAGTCTTCTAGTAAGTCTTCAGGCACTTCAGCAGTACCCATGTTATCATCTAAAATAACGAAAGCAATACCTTCGTCATCATAATCATAAATATCTGGTGCAGCAGCCCCACAAGCGCCACAAGCGATACAAGTATCTTTATCTACAATTGTATATTTCGGCATTGTTACCTCTCCTTTTATCATTGCTCTTCCAAAAGCTTCTTTCTTATTCTAAAGCTGTTTACTATACTTTTCAACAGTTAAAAGGCGAATTTCGGTCAAATTTACGAGTGGTGAATGAAAG
>JBJEFO010000151.1:0-4087 GCA_051874135.1 Lysinibacillus sp. | reverse complement strand
TTTTGTTGTAGGAGTTAAAAGCAAGGAAATTCGCTATAACAAAATAGGAGGTTTTGTAAGTGGAATTTTACAAAAAGTGGTTGAGTATAGCGATTATATTTATTTTATCATTCTCGCTATTATCACCTGCTGCCGTTGCGGAAGTGCAAGGATTCGAACCAAACGAATTAAATACTAGTTCTAATACTTATAATCTCGATGAACATAGTATTGAATCTAATGAGGACACATCACAAATATCAACCTATGCACTCTCCTCAACAACAACGAATGATAGTGCAGAAATCAATCTTACAACACTAAACGAAGCTCCCCCTTCAGGCTATGTGACGATTTCTGTTGAAAAGTTTACGCTTGGACAAGGATACGCAATAGAACCAATCCAAGTCCCTTTTTATGAAGGCGAAATGGTAGGTCAAGTTGTTGCTAGATTACTTGGAAGTGGTAACTATAATAACGGTTTAGATGAGGGAAATATCTCCTACCTAGCAAATATTAGAGATAATGAAAGCGCTGTTAATATTCCGCAGTATATACAAACGAAAATCGCGAAAGATGGCTCTTCAATTAGCGGGAAAGCTAATAGTGACTGGCTTGGACAGTTTGACTACACAGATATGTCCGGCTGGATGTATACTGTCAATCACAAAATGCCGAATGTCGGTATGAACGAGTATGAAAATATAAACGGAAACGTTATTCGATTGCAATTCACAGTATACGGGTATGGCTTTGACCTTGGTTTCGGTTTCGGTGACGATTTACCTTATATTGAACCTGCTAACAAAGACGCACTAACAGCAAAAGTTGCTGAAATTAATAGTGCCCCAAATAAAGGCGAAATTTTAGCAAATGTAAATGTAAAGTCGGCTTACGATGCTGCTTATGAACAGCTAATGAATATGGAAAGCAGTCAAGCAAATGTAGATTTAGCGTTTGCTCTATTAAACTCTGCTTTAGACGGAAAATACGAAGAAATAGTAGAAACTGATAAAACAGTATTACAAACAACAATTACTGGAGCTGAAGCAAATAAAGATTCAGTAAAAATAAGCACTGATGGAAAAGATGTAGAACCTACGGAGTATTGGGTAACTCAAGCCGAATTAGATACTTACGTAAGCATGATTCAATCTGCTCAACAATTAATCGCAGATGAAACAGCAATTCAAGAAGATATCAATTCGAAAGTTTTAGCATTAAATCAAGCCACAGAAGCATTTAATCAGACACAAAAAACGGGATTAAAAACTGAAGCTCCTGCCTTAAGTGAAGTAAAGTTCACTGTTGCACCTAAAACAGTTACATTAAAGCTTTATGATGCTAATGAACAAGAAGTAAATATCGGTGCCGGTGTTGAAGGAACGTATAAAGTTTATACAGCAACTTTACAAGCTGGTGACTACCGATATGAAGGCTTTGATAACACTGGTAAAAGTGTTGGTGGGGGTAAACTAACTGTTACGACTGAACCAAAGCAGGAATATCAATTCCGTCAACTTAATTTTAAGGCAACTAACAAAGACTGGACAGTCAAAAATGATTACACAATTAAAGTAGGACAAGATAGCCACGGCGACACGTCATTAAAATTTGGTGACATAACGTCAAGTGGGCAACTCCCTTTATTAGGTATTACGGGAAAAACATTTTTCTACACTTTTGAACCTAATGCAAAACACAATGAATATATCGCTTTAAGCAATAGTATTACAGTAACAATTGCAGGATCGGCACAAACAATAAGTGGAGCAATCCCATTCTCAGGGAATGTATCATTCACAGTTCCTCAGGAAGCACAATTATTTGTCGGACGAAAAATTAAACATTTCATCTCGTTTGAAGAAATCAAACCTGAAGGTGAAGCAATTGTAAATGCTAATGGTACAAAAACATATTCGTACAAACTCGCTAATAATGGACAATATAACTACCGAGTGAGTCAAGAAGGAAAGCTAACAAATACAGGTGTATTTACAGCCAATGCACAAAATGCAGCCTTAGAAATTACGAAAGAGCAGCTGGATCTTTTATCACCTAAAGCAATATTAAACAAAGGCACGTATCTTGAAGGAAATATTTATTTAAATATTAACGAACAAAACCATTTAAATTTAAATCAAGGCGACAGCTTCAAATTACTTCCTTTACGTAGCTGGCAAGCATTAATTGAAGGCATTAACAACTACTTTTTCGAGCCTGATTTCCACTATGAAATTATTACAGGTAATGATGTAGTTGAAATTGAATCTGGAGAACCAGGAAGCTATGCGACAGTAAAGGCATTAAAAAATGGTACAGCTATTGTAAAAGTGACGTATGATGCTCTGAAAGTTAACGGTTCAACATACATTCCAGCGGCAAATGATGCATTTAGTGCCATTTGGCCAGAAAATGTCGGTTTATTCGTAGTAACTGTCGGACAAGGTGAAACAGGCATTTCAACAGGTATTGAAAGTAATAAAGAGCGTAATCAAAAGGCAAATGAGAGAAAAGTAAACAACCTTCAAAACGGTGTTTTTGATGCAGATATTGATAGTGTTTACTATGTTAAAGGTACGCCAGGAGCGTATTTCACATTTACTCCAACTGCAGGTAGTACAGTAAGTGTTTTACGTCCTGAACTTAATCACGAATTAGGCACTGCTTCTTATGAAAATGCTACGTTTTCAACAGAAGAAGTAACTTCAAACAATGATGGATCTTTCACAGTTTTATTAGTTGAAGGACGTAATATTGTTAAAGTTGAAAGGGACGGTAAGGCTGAATATCATGTAATGACAGCTCGTCCACTCGATGTAACAATTGAGAATGTTACAAAGCCTAACGAAAAAATTGTAGCAGGAGATCAAGTGAAAGTTACTTTTAAAGGTATCTCCTTCCCTGCTAATAAATTATCAGGTATTTACAATTTCCGTGGTCAATTAAAATTCTTAGGTGGAAATAATAATACGTCGATTACTGGTAAAGCAGTTCAATACAATATTACAACAACTGGAAATGATGTAACCTTCGAAATTCCTGAAGACCATGTAGGCGAATACCGTTTGCATGATGGTCATATTCAATTAAGCTTTTTCGGAAGTCCTATCGGTGACCACCGAAACATTAATCCAACAGTAGGGGCAAACCCTAACTTTACTGCATCACAAATAGAGGCATATTATAGCATCTTCCCAACGATCACAATTATTGCTGATCCTACTGATAAAACAGCATTACAAACAACAATTGATGAAGCTGAGGCAAACAAAAGTTCAGTAAAAATAAGTACGGATGGAAAAGATGTAGAACCTACAGAGTATTGGGTAACTCAAGGCCAATTAGATGCTTATGTAGGCATGATTCAATCTGCTCAACAATTAATTGCAGATGAAAATACACTTCAAGATGCAATTGATGCAAAGGTTTTAGCATTAAACCAAGCCATAAATACATTTAATCAAGCGAAAAAAGCTGGAGTTGTTGAAATTAATAAAACAACCTTACAAACAGCAATTACTGATGCTGAAGCAAACAAAGGTTCAGTAAAAATAAGCATTGATGGAAAAGATGTAGAACCTACGGAGTATTGGGTAACTCAAGCTGAATTTGATGCTTATGCAAATATCATCGTATCTGCGCAACAGCTTATTGCAGATGAAACAGTAGTTCAAGAAAATATCGATTCAAAAGTTTTAGCACTAAACCAAGCCATAAATACATTTAATCAAGCTAAAAAAACAGGTACAAAATCGAATGTAAGTACACCTACTCAACAGGCTTACAATACTGTCGGTCAATACATGGTAAATAATTTACCTACCCCTACTTTTGGTAGTGAGTGGTGGATTATTACATTAGCTCGTGGTGGCTACGAAGTTCCAGCACGCTATTACGACACTTATTACAATAATGTTGTTGACTATGTCATTTCTAAAAATGGAGAGCTAGATCAAAGAAAATACACTGAATATTCAAGATTAATTATTGCACTTACTGCTATTGGCAAAGATCCCAAAAATGTTGGCGGCTATAACTTAATCGAAAAACTAGCAGATTTCGATAAAGTCGTTTGGCAAGGTCTAAATGGTGCTTATTTCGGGTT
>JBJEFO010000150.1:0-4091 GCA_051874135.1 Lysinibacillus sp. | reverse complement strand
AAAGATTTTAGCGAATGTATAAATAGCAATATACGAGATTTTTAAGTTCAACTTATATAGTGGATAGGAAAGTATAGGTTTTCAAGGGGACCTACATAAGAAATTAACAAACTCTGCATAATAAAGGAGATTAACTCGCTCTATTTTCGTCGACATATGACTTTCTAAAATACAAAAAATCTGTACACAAATAAAATAGCCGATTATGATAATGGAGGACTTAAAAATGGAGGAGCACTAATGAAACGAACATTGAAACAGCTTCAGCAAAATCAGCTCATTCATAATGTGTACTGTCCAACAGTTGAACAAACTATAGAAACATGTAAATCGGAAATTATGATGTTACATGGGCAACAGAAGGTTTATTTTGAAGTACCATTTGAGCAATTTAATGATGTGTATCATCATTTTCATAAAAATGACGCCATTAAAAAAGGTGCATTTACTTATATTCAAGTATTTCATATTGCAGAGACAGGTAATATTTATCAGTTGAAAATTTCAGAAGAAGGTCGCATTTACTTTGCGGATGAATCGATTAGCATGAGTACGGCTATTTCCTTTGCACAAAGCAAATGGAACAATGCAACACGCGAAGAAGCAGTAGAAAATGCAGTGCTAACAGGCTTAACTATTATAGGTGAAGCATTTGCAGAAGATGTTATTGCTATGCAAATAAAACATGCTAACGTAGCGGAACATATCAATTTAAGTAAGGGGATAAAGGACGCAGTACGAAAAAATGGTGCTAAAGCAGTCATAAAAAAGATGGCTACCAAGGCAACGAAAAAGGTGATGTCTAGCTTTGTTACAACGAAAAAAGCAAGTATGCTAATGAATACAAATGAAGTGACAGGCGCATTTGTTACGGGTGCCATGTCAAGTGTTGATATTGTAAATATGATTAAAGAGGAAATGTCGCCAGGAAAATTATTTGAAAATATATCCAAAACAGTAGCGAGTGTTGCTGATAATCGAATTGTCGGCAGTCTACTAGCGACTAAAATGGCCAAAAAAATATTGGACTTTGTTATTAAAGAAGATGTGATAGAAATGTTGGAAGTTTTTAATACAGAACTTGCGGTAGCGACGGAAATATTTTTATTAAATGAACAGGAGCTAAAGCAGGCATTGAATGATTTTAACGTAGTTTATGATCTAGATGATGAATTGCGCAAAATGTATACCGCTGATGACCGTGTAGCGTACGTAAAGGCGTTAATTGAAAATGAACTATCTTGCATTGTAAAGTTACGAATGTACTTGCAAATTCCTACAAATGAAGAGCTGTATAAAGTAATTGAACGCATTCAATAATGAAGAATAGATTAAAAGGGGGACCGAAAAGTTTTTACTTTTTGATCCCTTCTATTCGTATGTAGCTTTATACGTGGAATAAAATTAATTTTCCAGATGCATTAACTAAACGGTGTGTTTTTTCAGCGACACCTTTTTCTTCAATTTGTTTCTGTCCTTCGATTTTAGCCGTTTCATCATTTTCAAATGTCCATACTTCATCGAATAATGTTTCCCCAGTTTTTTCAAATGCAGTGAAGCGATAAGTCTCCATTCAACCACCCTTTATTTAGAAAGATATGTACATTATACATGAAATTCCAGTTTAATTCACGAAACTGAATATATCCTTTACAACATTTTTAGCGATTATGGCACATTTATGTCAAAAAAAGGTACAAACCTAAATGCTTTACGTAGAAATATAAATCAATCCTAAATTTTACAAAATACTCTTTTCAATCGAAAATGGAAACGTAAGCGTGATACAATAAGAGGTGACAATGTAGAATAGTAGTAAATAAAGGAGTGATTGTTCGTGAAAGGAATTACAAAACTCCAAGTAGGAGAGCAAGTAGATCAATATTTATTAATTAAAGAGTCAAAAAAAGGTGTGACGACAGTCGGGAAACCGTTTATGTCACTAATTTTACAAGACCGTAGTGGCGACATTGAGGCGAAACTTTGGGATACGAATGAAGAGCATGAACAAATGTACCAAGCACAGGTGATTGTACGTGTAGGTGGAGAAATCCATGATTACCGAGGTAAAAACCAACTTCGCATTAAACAAATTCGCGTAGCACGTCCAGAAGAAGGGGTGCAAATAAGCGACTTGCTTCCGACAGCAGCGATTCCGAAAGAACAATTATTCGAAGATTTAATGCAATTTTTCTTTGAGATTAAAAATCCGAATATTTCACGGATTACACGCAATTTAATTAAAAAGCATCAAGAAAAATTATTAATTTTCCCGGCTGCATCTAAAAATCATCACGATTATGCATCAGGTTTATTGGATCACGTTGTGTCGATGTTACGTTTAAGTAAAGCAATCTGTGATTTATACCCAACGTTAAATCGTGATTTAATGTATGCAGGGATTATTTTGCACGATATCGGTAAAGTGATTGAGTTAACGGGACCTGTTGGCACAGCGTATACAATAGAAGGCAACTTACTTGGACATATTACAATTATGGTCAATGAAATTGGTCAAGCTGCGAAGGAATTAGGTATTGAGGGTGAAGAAGTAATGTTGCTGCAACATTTAGTATTATCGCATCACGGAAAAGAAGAGTGGGGTAGCCCTAAAAAACCGATGATTCAAGAAGCAGAAATTATTCATTACATCGACAATATCGATGCGAAAATGAACATGCTAACACGTGCACTTGAAAAAACAAAACCAGGTGAATTTACAGAGCGTTTATTCCCATTAGATAATCGCTCGTTCTACAAGCCGAAAATGTAAGAATGTAAATAAGGGTGTTCCGGAAAGTAAAAACTTTCTGGAACACCCTTTCGTGCGCTTTTTAATTATTGGTTTTCTTGTTGGAATTTCACCATGAAGTCAGCAAGTGCTTGGCAAGTTTCACGTGGCACAGCGTTATAAGCAGATGCGCGGCAACCGCCTACAGAACGGTGACCGTTTAAGCCTACGAAACCAGCTTCTTTTGCTTCAGCTAAGAATTTTTTCTCTAATTCTTCATCAGCAACGCGGAATGTAATGTTCATTAATGAACGAGAACCTTCTTCAGCATGACCGTAGTAGAAGCCGTTAGAAGCATCGATTACATCGTAAATTAATGCTGCTTTTTCTTCGTTGTTTTGTGCAACTTTCTCTAAGCCGCCTTGTGCTTCAACCCATTTTAATACTTCACCTAACATGTAAATACCGAATGTTGGTGGTGTGTTATAAAGTGAGTTGTTATCTGCATGTGTCGTATATTTTAACATTGTTGGAATGTTAGTGTTTGCTTTTTCAAGTAAGTCTTTACGGATAATTACAACTGTTACACCAGATGGACCTAAGTTTTTCTGAGCACCTGCATAAATAATACCGAATTTAGAAACGTCAACTGGTTTAGATAAAATATCAGAAGACATGTCCGCTACTAAAGGTACATCGCCAGTGTCAGGGAATACTTTCCACTGTGTACCGTAAATTGTGTTGTTTGATGTGATATGTACATAAGCATCGTCAGCATTGAATTTAATGTCTTCTTGGCTTGGGATGTTTTTGTATTTGTTTTCTTTTGTTGAAGCAGCTTCAACAGGTGTACCGAATAATTTTGCCTCTTTAAAAGCTTTTTCAGACCAAGAGCCTGTTAATACATAACTAGCTGTTTTACCTTCTGATAAGAAGTTCATTGGAATCATTGTGAATTGAAGGCTAGCGCCACCTTGTAAAAATAACACTTCATAATTTTCAGGGATATTATAAATTTTACGTAAAAGCTCGATTGCCCCATTATGTACAGCTTCAAATGTTGCACTACGGTGTGAAAGTTCCATTACTGACATGCCCGTGTTTTGGAAGTCTAGTAACTCTTTTTGAGCAACTTCTAGCACTTCTAACGGTAAAGCAGATGGACCAGCATTGAAATTGTAAGCACGTTTAATTGTTGTATTCAACTTAAACACTCCTTAAAAATAATTTGTTTATCCATTAATAATACACTGTTTTGTGAGATAAATGGCAAAATTCATAATAATTTTATGTTAATAAGACAAAATAAAGGAAAAACCGTACTAATAGCGCTTTCGTATGTATTAATGTTCGTCTTTAT
>JBJEFO010000149.1:12944-17960 GCA_051874135.1 Lysinibacillus sp. | reverse complement strand
AATAAAGAATGGCTACGCAACAAACAGTTTGCGTAGCCATTTATATGATATAAAGTTTAATGAAACGTTATGTCGTCTTTAAAGAGTTTTGCTTATTCAGCAATTGGGCCACCTTTTTTTACGATTGCTTCGTCAACGTTCGCGAATTTTTTGAAGTTGTTGTTGAATAACTCAGCAAGCTCTTTTGCTTTTTTATCGTAAGCTGCTTTGTCAGCCCAAGCTTCACGTGGGTTTAATACTTCTGAAGGAACACCTTCAACAGCTGTAGGGATATGTAATCCGAATACGCCGTCTTGGATTGTTTCTACATCGTTTAATTTACCTTCGATTGCAGCGCGAACCATTGTACGAGTGTAAGATAATTTCATACGGCTTCCTACACCATATTCGCCACCAGTCCAACCAGTGTTTACTAAGAATACTTGTGAACCGTGTTCATCGATTTTCTTACCTAATTGATCAGCATACACTGTTGCTGGAAGCGGTAAGAATGGAGAACCGAAGCATGTAGAGAATACTGGTTCTGGCTCAGTAACGCCACGCTCTGTACCAGCTAACTTCGAAGTGAAACCACTTAAGAAATGATACATTGCTTGCTCTTTAGTTAATTTAGAGATTGGAGGTAACACACCGAAAGCATCCGCAGTTAAGAATACGATTGTTTTTGGGTGACCTGCAACAGATGGTGTTACGATATTATCAATATAGTCGATTGGGTACGCTACACGAGTATTTTCAGTTAGTGAACCATCATCGTAATTAGGAATACGTGTTTCTGGATCAACTACAACGTTTTCAAGAACAGAACCGAACTTGATTGCATTATAAATCTCTGGCTCTTTTTCAGCTGATAGATTGATAGTTTTAGCGTAACAACCACCCTCGATGTTGAATACACCATTATCAGACCAACCGTGCTCATCGTCACCGATTAATTTACGGTCAGCATCTGCCGATAAAGTTGTTTTACCAGTACCTGATAAACCGAAGAATAATGCTACATCTCCAGCTTCACCAACGTTTGCAGAGCAGTGCATTGGGAAGATATCTTGTTCTGGTAATAAGTAGTTCATAATACCAAAAATTGATTTTTTCATTTCACCAGCGTACTCAGTACCACCGATTAGGATAATTTTCTTTTCCATTGATGTAATAATAAATGTTTCAGATGCTGTACCATCTACTGCTGGATCAGCTTTGAAAGATGGAGCTGACACGATTGTGAAATCAGTTACGTGAGTAGCTAACTCTGCATCTGTTGGTCGGATGAATAATTGATGACAGAAAAGATTATGCCAAGCATATTCGTTTATAACTTGGATTGATAGCTGAGAGTCTTTGTCAGCTCCTGCAAATCCTTTAAATACGAATAACTCGTCTTTCTCTTTTAAGTAATTAACCACTTTAACATAAAGGTTGTCGAAAACTTCAGATGAAATTGGTTGGTTTACTTTGCCCCAGTCAATTTTGCCTTTTGAACTTTCTTCTTCAACCATATATTTATCTTTAGGAGAGCGACCTGTATATTTACCAGTTTCAGCTACGATTGCCCCGTCTACTGTTAAAACAGCTTCTCCACGAGATGTTGCTTTTTCAACTAATTGAGGTACAGATAATTGAACTTTAATGTTTGCACCGCTTAATAATTCCTTCAGTTCATTGTTGATTTCTACTGAATTCATCGATTAAATACCATCCTTTTTTATATAGTTCCCTTGCTTAAGGGAGGTTAATTATTAATTCAAAAATAGTATAACACATTGATTTAAATAATCTATACTAATTATGGGTTTATTTTGTGAATTTTTTTATATTTCTTAAATGCGTCATAAAACGTTTGACAAAACACAACATATTTCGTAACATAACATATTGAACGGATACTCTTATCCCGAGCTGGTGGAGGGTCAGGACCCTATGAAACCCGGCAACCTGCAATACGTATAAACGTAACGTGTTGGTGCCAACCTGATGCAAGGATTTTTCCTTGAACGATAAGAGTGAAAGGTAACGAAAAGCAAACTCCTTTCCTCACTAAGATGAGCGAAGGGATTTTTTTGTTTCTAAATGGAAAAATTGACTAGTACAAGACAGTTATGTACATTCTTTTTGAATTTTTTCATTAATTATAATGCCTTTCTAAATCCTCGTGTAAAAAAGCAGCAACGGGCTTGAAGTTCAATCCGTACGGGTAGACTTACATGGGTAATGAGTACCGTATCAATATTGCGTATTTGCGTAGGATATATTTGGGAGGAAAACAAATGACAAACCGTCGACTGTTTACATCAGAAAGTGTAACAGAAGGGCATCCAGATAAAATCTGTGACCAAATTTCAGATGCTATCTTAGATGCGATTTTAGCAGCAGATCCAAATGCACGTGTAGCGTGTGAAACAACGGTCACAACAGGACTTGTATTAGTAGCTGGAGAGGTTACAACGACAACTTATGTTGATATTAAAGGAATTGTACGTGATACAGTAGCAGAGATTGGTTACACACGCGGTAAGTATGGCTTTGATGCTGAAAACTTAGCAGTGCTTGTAGCATTAGGTGAGCAATCACCTGATATTGCACAAGGTGTTGACCAAGCTTTAGAGGCACGTGAAGGTTCAATGACTGATGAAGAACTAGAAGCAATCGGTGCTGGGGACCAAGGCTTAATGTTTGGTTATGCGTGTAACGAAACACCAGAGCTTATGCCATTACCAATTAGCTTAGCTCATAAATTAGCTCGTCGTTTAACAGAAGTGCGTAAATCAGGTGAACTTTCATACCTTCGTCCAGATGGTAAAACGCAAGTAACAGTAGAATATGATGAAAATAACAATCCTGTACGTGTAGATACAATTGTATTATCTACACAACATGATGAAGAGATTACATTAGAGCAAATCCAAAAAGATGTAAAAGAAGTTGTCATCAAACCTGTTGTACCAGCAGCGTTAATTGATGAAAATACAAAATACTTCATTAACCCAACTGGTCGTTTCGTAATTGGTGGACCTAAAGGGGATGCGGGCTTAACGGGCCGTAAAATTATTGTAGATACGTACGGTGGCTATGCTCGTCACGGTGGCGGTGCATTTTCTGGTAAGGATGCAACAAAAGTTGACCGTTCGGCAGCGTATGCGGCTCGTTACGTAGCGAAAAATATTGTGGCAGCAGGCTTAGCAGATCGTGCAGAAGTACAACTTGCTTATGCAATCGGTGTAGCGCGTCCAGTATCAATTGCTGTTGATACATTTGGCACTGGTAAAGTGGCAGAAAGCAAAATTGTTGAATGGGTACGCGAATTATTTGATTTACGTCCAGCTGGCATTATTAAAATGTTAGATTTACGACGTCCAATCTACAAACAAACAGCAGCTTATGGACATTTCGGTCGTACAGATTTAGATGTGCCATGGGAAAAAACAGATAAAGCAGACGCATTAAAAGCGAAAGCTGAATTATAGTAAAACGATCGTTTCCTTGCAGAAAATATTATAGAAAATTCAACACCTCGTACTCTAAAAGTGCGAGGTGTTTTTCTAAGTAAATAAGAAAGGGGTGTTTCGTAATAACTTACTTAACGAAACACCCTTCTTACTATTATATAGAAGATACTTGTGGAAAATGATTGAACTATTTTTGCAGTGATTTATAAAATTGCCCTTTTTCAACGTATTCACGAATAATTCGGTCCATATCTTCACGGTCTTCTGGTGTAATTTCACGAACGACTTTTGCAGGGCGCCCCATTGCTAAAGAATTAGGCGGTATTTTTTTGCCTGGCGGAACTAAACTACCAGCACCGATAAATGCCCCTTCACCAATCTCAGCACCGTCTAAAATAATCGAACCCATACCGATTAGTGCACGTTTACGAATAACACAACTATGTAATGTTACTTGATGTCCAACAGTCACTTCATCTTCAATAATTAACGGGTTGTTCGGGCTTTGATGTAAGCAACTTAAATCTTGAATACTAACGCGATTTCCGATAATCGTTGGCGCTACATCTCCACGAATAACGGTATTAAACCAGACGGATGTTTCAGCACCGATTGTAACATCTCCGGTAATCGTTACATAATCAGCAATAAATGCAGATGGGTCTATGCTTGGATTTTTATCTTTATAAGGGTAAATCATGTTCAATCTCCTCATTTCAAGCTAATATTATAATTATCGTATCAAATATTGAGAGCGAAATAAACAAACTTTATCAATGCATAATGAACTACAAGTTTTAGGAGGAAGGCCAATGTGGAAATGGGAAGCTGAAGGGCAACCAAAAGCGGTTGTTGCGATTTTTCATAGCGCTTACGAGCATCACGCTTGGTATGCTTGGCTTATTGAAAAATTGCGTGGCGCGGGATTTCACGTTGTAATGGGCGATTTACCAGGGCACGGTGAACAAATGAAAAGAAACCGCTATCATGATGAGGATTTTGCGGAGTACTATAGGTATGCAAAGCAGTTAATTCAAGTTGCGCATACAGACAATCTACCGGTATTTATTATCGGCAATGGATTAGGTGCTACAATTGCGGCACGTGCTATATACCGCAATAAAATTGAATGCGCTGGATTTATTATGGTATCACCTTGGTTGCATTTAAAATTAGAACCAGGAAAGCTGTCAAAAGCACTTACTAGCCTTAGTGCACTTACATCAAATGTAAAATTAAAACATGAAATTACGCATAATACATTAACGCGTAATTGTGAAGTGTATGAAGAGATGAAAGATGACATACCGTTTAACACAGTAGTGACAGTTAAATGGTATCGTGAACTTCAGCAGTTGTTAAAAATGTTGAAAGACTCTGAAGTGAAAATTCCTACGATACCCGTACTCCTTATGACAGGTGGGCGGGATAAAATTACGGATACAGCTGCTTCTAGACAATGGCTTATACAGCAAAACTTGAAAAACTTTCAATATCGAGAGTGGACAGATAGTTTAAATAGCTTATTTTTTGAATTGGAACGGGAAGAAGTATTTTTATTGACAAAAGATTT
>JBJEFO010000149.1:11265-12844 GCA_051874135.1 Lysinibacillus sp. | reverse complement strand
GTTTTTTAAATGATATTTTTTGGGGACCTTGGTTTATTTATGGAATCATGCTAGTTGGTCTTTTCTTCTCTATCATTACTCGATTCCTTCAAGTTCGCCACATTAAAGAAATGTTCACATTAATGTTTAAAGGACAAAAATCAGAAAAAGGGATTTCTTCTTTCCAAGCATTATCCATTGCACTTTCAGGCCGTGTAGGTACCGGTAATATTGCTGGTACAGCTACAGCAATCGGGATGGGTGGTCCTGGTGCGGTATTTTGGATGTGGGCAATTGCCTTTATCGGAGCTGCGACAGCCTATATCGAGTCGACATTAGCACAAATTTATAAAGAAGAAAGAGCAACTGAGTACCGTGGGGGGCCAGCCTTCTATATTGAAAAAGGTATGGGACAAAAATGGTTTGCTGTTATTTTTGCCATTGCTGCATTATTAGCGATGCTGATTTTAATGCCTGGTGTACAATCCAATGCGATTGCAGGTGCAATGAATAACGCTTTTGGTATTGAAAATTGGATTACAGGTGCAATTATTGCTGTGTTACTAGCAGTGATTATTATCGGTGGGGTTAAGTCGATTGCGAATGCAGCACAAGTAATCGTACCGTTCATGGCGTTAGGGTACGTATTAATGGCGTTAATTATTGTCATCATGAATATAGGTGAAGTTCCTGATGTAGTGGCGCTTATTTTCTCAAGTGCATTTGGTGCGCAAGAGTTATTTGGTGGGATTATCGGTTCTGCCATTGCATGGGGCGTAAAGCGTGGTATTTACTCAAATGAAGCTGGTCAAGGTACAGGTGCTCACCCAGCTGCAGCTGCGGAAGTTTCTCACCCTGCAAAGCAAGGTTTAGTACAGGCAGCATCTGTTTATATTGATACGCTATTAATCTGTTCAGCAACAGCCTTTATGATTTTATTTACAGGTATGTATAACGTACATGATGAAAGTCAAGATAAAATAGCTGTAGATTATGAAGGTACCCCTTATGAAATTTACCCAACGATTTATACAGGTGAGTTTGGTGCAGATGAGTTATCTGGCGATGCACAAATTACGTATGCCCAAACAATTAAAGAAGGTGCAGCGTATACACAATATGCAGTAGATGAAGCGTTACCTGGATTCGGTGCACCATTCGTAGCGATTGCATTATTCTTCTTTGCCTTTACGACGATTATGGCTTACTACTATATTGCAGAAACAAACGTTGCATATTTAGTGTCTGGTCCGGCGGAGAAAATAGGGATATGGATTGCAAAAATCGCGATCATTGCAACCGCGTTTTACGGAACGGTTCGTACATCAGACTTAGCATGGGCAATGGGTGATGTAGGGCTCGGCTTAATGGTGTGGATTAACGTCATCGCCATCTTAATCATTATGAAACCAGCACTTGTTGCATTAAAAGATTACGAGAAACAAAAGAAAGAAGGAAAAGATCCTACTTTCAATCCACAGGAATTAGGCATCAAAGGTGCAACATTCTGGGAAAATCGCAATAAAAAATAATAACGTAAGAGCTGCTTCAACGATTTTCTGAAGCAGCTCTTTTTATGTTGTAGATTAATAGACAAAGT
>JBJEFO010000149.1:2494-11165 GCA_051874135.1 Lysinibacillus sp. | reverse complement strand
TCATCCTTGTTTTCTTTATAATTCTTGTCGTAACGCTTGAATTACTTCAATTTTAGTTGCTTTACGTGCTGGTCGCCAGCCAGATAAGATTGCTACAAGTAAACTAATGCTTCCGGCAATGATTACTAAGTTAATTGGAATCAATGAGAAGATAATATCGTAGCTTGCTAAGTCCGCATCAGATAATGCAAATGAAAGGACATGCGGTAAAATGGCATTCGCACCAAAGCTAATAGCGTATGATACTATGATTGCTAAGCCTGTTCCTAATAATCCGATAAAAGCACTTTCCATTAAAAATAGACGCTGAATTAATGCTGGTGACGCTCCGATTGCTTTTAATACACCAATTTCACGCGTACGTTCTGTTACTGCCATTGTCATCGTGTTAAAAATACCGATAGAAGCAATTAATATCGCAATCGTTCCAATAAATACAAGTCCAATTTTGAAAATAAGGAAGAATAGATCGATTTCCTCTAACTGCTCTAAAACTGAATACACTTGATAACCTTGTGCTTTCAAGCTATCTAAGACGGGTATTACATTTTCAAATGAATCAACAAAAATTGTTGCGGTTGGATATGTTTCTATTGATGGGAATAACGTTTGTAAGCCTTGACCAAAAATAACAGAAGAATCAGCATACCAATCATATGAAGGTTTTTTTAATACACCAACAACAGTAAACTCTCCTGATTGTGTATCTTCGCCCCCTTCGCTATTTTCAAACTCGAGTGTTACTTTCTTTCCGATAATATCCCCCTTATAGCCTTCTTCCTCGCCGTTATACCATGTGCCATTTGCTTCTGCCTCTCTTGCTTTAAGCTCGATTGCTGCTTTGTCTGCTTCATTTAATAAGTTTTGCGCATAATGGTAGCCAACAATAATTTCATTTGGTGCCTTTGGTAAACGTCCTTCACTTAAGTTAGACGGTAGCTTTGCTTGTGCTTCCATATCGAATATTGCTGCCTGTGAATAGCCTGTGCGATCCTCAAATGTTGTTAATATTGTGCCTCCAACATCCCATTTCTTCAATACAACATTGACATGCTCTAAATTATTAATCCATTTCTCATCATCAGCCGTTAAGGTTTCATTGCCCCAAAGCCCGATTTCTGTAACCTCTTCTTGATTTAAAATTTCATTGCGCATCGTTTCTTGAATCCCAAAACCGATGGAAGCGAGGACAATTAAAAATGCGCAACCTATCATCGCTGCGAGTACGGTTGTTGTAACACGTAGCTTATTTTTTTTCATATGTTGCAAGACGAATTGTAATTGGTCTTTAAATAACATTTTCTACTTCCTCCAGTAATAATCCATCTGACATTCGTAAAATACGGTTAGCGATAGAAGCTACTTCTTCATCATGGGTAATGATAACGAATGTGACGTTGCTTTCTCGGTTTAGTTGCTGCATGAGCTGTAAAATTTCTTTCTCTGTTTGCATATCTAAGCTTCCTGTGGGCTCGTCTGCTAAGACAATCGGTGGGTCAGTAATCATCGCTCGTGCAATGGATACACGTTGTTGCTGTCCACCAGAGAGTTCATTTGGATAATGATCTGCCACTTCTGTTAAGCCGACTCTTTTTAGCATTTCCTGTACTTTTTTCTGTCGAATGGTAGGGCTTATGCCTTTAAGCTTAAGTGGTAATTCGATGTTTTCCGCCACATTCTGTCCAGGCAATAGCTGAAAGTTTTGAAAGATAAAACCGAAGTGCTGTAAGCGAAAAGCAGCACTTTGCTTTTCTGTAAATGAGGCGGTTTCGATTCCATTTATTTGAATAGAGCCGGTATTTGGTTTTAAAAAGCCTGCTATTATTTGTAGTAGTGTCGATTTTCCAGAGCCACTTTTACCAACAATGGACACGATTTCGCCTTGCTGCACATCAAAATCAATGCCTTTTAATACGTCTACCTTCTTTTCCTTGCCTTTTTTCCCAATCATAAATGCGTGGTGTAATGATTGAACTGTAATCATATGCTCATTCCCTTATGCTTTGATAAGTTAAGTGTACACATTGAATGTGAAGATATAGGAAGGGACTTTCTGAAGATTTTCTTAAGAAAAATAAAAAGAGGGCAGAAAGTTTATGCTTTCTACCTCCTTTATTACTAGAGAAGTGTCTCTAGGGAAATATTGTATCTGACGCTACGCTTTCGATACAGAAAACATCTGCTCCTGCGGTGGTCATATTAAGATATCACTAACATCATCGTAAAGTAGGCGTCTCAAAATCCCATTTCAGACGTCTACTTCTCTAATGCAAGCTTTATTCCAAATCCGATTAAAACGGCTCCTGTTAAGCCTTCAATAACCATTTTGGTTGTTGGCTTTTTCATAAAGGTACTAATTTTATCCAGTAAATAGACATAAAAGATGAACCAAATAAATGTTAGTCCAGTGTAGATTAATCCCATCATTAAAAACGGAATAAATGTACTGCTTGTGCTGTCGACAAATTGAGGTAAAAACGTTAAGAAAAATACCGCTACTTTTGGATTCGTGACGTTTGTTAAAAAGCCTTGTTTAAAACAAGAGTGTTTTGTATATTTATTGTTTTCCTCAAAATCATCAAGTTGCTGCTTGTGTAAATTTTTCATTGCCCATAATGTTTTGACACCTAAATAGCATAAATAAGCAGCTCCTATATATTTAATGACTGCAAATAAATACGCTGACTTCACAACAATCGCTGAAAGTCCTACAACGGCAGCAAATGTATGGATAAGTAAGCCGCAGCATGAACCGAGCATCGTTTTTAATCCACCAGCTCGATCGACGACTAATGTATTCTTTGTAGCAACCGCCGTATCAGGTCCCGGTAAAATAATTAGCAGCACACACGTGATTAAAAATAAAGAAATATTTGTCATTGTTAAACACCAACTTATCGTAGGATTCTAAAAAAATATGAAATTAATATAGCACAAATGATAAACACTTAGAATATTCAAATAAATAAAATCTGCATGCTACGGCAGTAGCTAATATTAAAAAGAGCTAAGGGTTCGTCCCTTAGCTCTCAGGTGTATATTCTTTTACTTTCTCCAATGCAATGACAAATGGTGGATCGTTTTTTTGATTTAAAAATTCGTAGCGTAAGACGTGAATGTACTTTTGTGGTAATTCACTGACGAAGCGAATGACTTCATCGCGTTCTTCTTTACCACCTTCATGTCCGTGATAAATAACGAGCACGATAATGCCGCCAACTTTCAATAATTTCAATAAGCTTTCAAGCGCTTGAATTGTTGTATTTGGGCGTGTAATTACTTCATGGTCGCTACCTGGTAAGTAGCCTAAATTAAAAATCGCTCCGGCAACAGGCTTGTCTACATATTTCGCTACGTTTTCATGACCGTCTTTTAATACGAGGGCACGGTGCTCTAGTGCATTGTCTAGTAGGCGATGGAGTGTTGCATCTACAGCTTGTTTTTGGACATCGAATGCATAAACAAAGCCATTATCACCGACAAGTTGCGCTAAAAATAGCGTGTCGTGTCCGTTACCAGCCGTTGCATCTACTGCGATATCGCCTTCATTAATAGCGGATTTTAATAATGTTTGTGCATATTGTAGTACTCGCTCTAGCTTCATTTTGCATCAACTGCCTTATAGTATTTCCCTTGCCATGAGCCACGACGTTCAAGCTCTGCATCAATGCCGTTTAACACTTCCCATTTATTGACGCTCCACATTGGTCCAATCATTAAATCAATTGGTCCGTCGCCTGTAATACGGTGGATAATCATATCTGGTGGTAATACTTCTAATTGGTCTGCTACTAATTGAATGTATGCATCTTGCTCCATAAATTCAAGCATCCCTTTTTCGTATTGTTTCACTAAAGGTGTTCCTTTTAATAAGTGTAACAGGTGAATTTTAATACCTTGTACGTCTAATTTAGCAACTTCACGCGCTGTTTCCATCATCATATCGTAATCTTCAAGGGGAAGACCGTTAATGATATGCGAAACGATGCGGATATTGTGCTTGCGTAGCTTTTCGACACCTTCTACATACGTTTGATAGTCATGTGCGCGGTTAATTAAGCTTGCTGTTTTTTCGTGAACTGTTTGTAAACCTAATTCTACCCAAAGGTACGTGCGCTCATTTAATTCGGCTAAATATTCGACGACATCATCTGGTAGGCAGTCTGGTCGTGTTGCGATTGATAAGCCCATTACACCTTCGCAAGCAAGTGCTGCTTCGAATTTTTCCTTTAATACTTCGAGTGGTGCATGTGTATTTGTATACGCTTGGAAGTACGCCATTGTTAGACCGTCTTTCCATTTGTTCTCCATTTTTGATTTAATTTTTTCGAATTGAACTGGAATCGGGTCGACCTTATTACCAGCAAAGTCACCGGAACCAGCAGCCGAACAAAACGTACAGCCACCAAATGCTACCGTACCATCACGATTTGGACAATCAAAGCCCGCATCGAGTGCTACTTTATATACCTTTTTTCCGAATTCATTTCGTAAATAACGATTCCATGTATAATAACGCTTCCCATCAGATGGGAAGGGGAAATTGTTTTGTGTCATTGTTTATTTCACTCCTCTAACGCTCTATTTTAACATGCATAGCGGATGTGCACATAATAGAAAATCTTTTTCCTTGTATATTTCAATTAACGCGCATAGACTAATATTTTGTGAATTGAAGTCTTGGAGGTTTTTGTAGTGCCAAAGCAAGTGTGGTTTCTTATTATAGGAACTTTTGTTAATACGGTCGGTAACTCTTTTTTATGGCCGTTAAACAGTATTTATATACATGATTATTTAGGGAAATCGTTAACGATTGCGGGAATTGTGCTCATGCTCAATTCGTTAGCAGGCGTTTTCGGAAATTTAGTTGGCGGTTGGCTTTTTGATAAGCTAGGGGGCTATAAAACGATTTTAATTGGCGTGCTGTTTAATTTAGCAGCGCTCGTTTGCTTAGTCATTTGGCATGATTGGCCACAATACGTTATTTTATTAATGATGCTGGGCTTTAGTGGGGGGATGGTATTCCCAGCTGTGTATGCTCTAGCGGGAAGTGTATGGCCTGATGGTGGGCGACGTGCTTTTAATGCCATTTTTTTAGCGAACAATGTCGGTGTTGCGATTGGTCCTGCGATTGCGGGGATTATTGCCGATATTAACTTTGAATATGTGTTTATGGCAAATTTAGCAGCGTACATGTTGTTCTTTATTGTTGTAATTACAACATTTAAACGTTTTGATTCGAAGGAGCTTGCACCGAAAAATGTCGTTGTTGAAAGTACAGGCAAGCAAGATAGGGTATCTCTATTGTCGTTGCTTATTTTAAGTATCTCATTAGTATTTTGCTGGTTGTCTTATTCACAATGGGCAGCGACAATTTCGTCACATACGCAAGGACTCGGTATTAGCTTATCACAGTACAGCTTACTATGGACGATTAATGGATTCCTCATCGTTGGTGTTCAGCCACTCATTCGACCATTAGTCAAGTATTGGGAGTATAAGGTAAAGCATCAGCTTATATTTGGGTTAGTGTTAATGGCTGTTTCATTTGGAATAGTTGCAATTGCTGGTGATTTTAAAATGTTTGTGGCAGCAATGGTTATTTTAACATTAGGTGAGGTGTTCTTTACACCGGTTATTCCGATGATTGCTAATAAGTTGGCACCAAAAGGCAAGCAAGGCTTTTATCAAGGGCTCGTTAATAGTGCTTCGACAATTGGGCGTATGATTGGTCCGTTATTTGGTGGGGTGATGGTGGATCACTACGGTATGCAAGTGCTCGCAATTGCTATTGTAGGTATATTAATAGTTGCTATTATTCCATGTTTACTGTACGATAGCCCGTTGAAACGGTCAAAGTTCGAATAAACACTTGTGCTTTTCACTTGTTTCCATTAAAATAAATGCAATATTAGGAATGACTATGAAGAGGAATAGTAAGTCTTGGATTCTTAAAGAGAGCTAGCGGGTGGTGTGAGCTAGTAGGGGAAAAGTCTGAACTCGCCTCGGAGTTTGCTTTTGATGAAATTAGTAATCAAGAGCCGTGTTTTCGCGTTAAGAAAATTGAGCTGAGTGCTGTGTCACTAATGTGGGTGGTACCGCGGGAGTCGAAATTCTCTCGTCCCTTTCTTTACGGAATGGGGCGAGTTTTTTTATTTTTTGAAAAATTTCGTTAATTCTGCTTAAACATGTGAAAACAGGTCGACAATGATACTTTAAGGAGGAAATACCAATGAGTTTTAATCATCAACAAATCGAGAAAAAATGGCAACAATATTGGGCGGACAACAAAACATTCAAAACGGAAAATGACGAGTCTAAGCCAAAGTTTTATGCATTAGATATGTTCCCGTATCCATCAGGAGCAGGTCTTCACGTAGGACACCCTGAAGGTTATACAGCGACTGATATTTTATCACGCTACAAACGAATGCAAGGCTATAACGTACTTCACCCAATGGGATGGGATGCGTTCGGTCTTCCTGCAGAGCAATACGCACTTGATACAGGAAATGATCCGGCTGAATTTACAGCGAAAAATATCGCGACATTTAAGCGTCAAATTCAAGAGCTAGGTTTCTCTTATGACTGGGATCGTGAAATTAACACGACTGATCCGTCATACTACAAGTGGACACAATGGATTTTCACTAAGCTAGTAGAAATGGACTTAGCTTATGTGGATGAAGTAGCAGTAAACTGGTGTGAAGCGTTAGGTACAGTACTTGCCAACGAAGAAGTAATTGACGGTGTTTCAGAGCGTGGTGGTCACCCAGTAGTACGCCGCCCAATGAAACAATGGGTACTACGTATTACAAAATACGCAGATCGTTTAATCGATGATTTAGAAGAAGTAGATTGGCCAGAATCAATCAAAGATATGCAACGTAACTGGATTGGTCGCTCTGAAGGGGCACAAGTGCGCTTTACAATCGATGGCACAGACAAATCATTCGAAGTGTTCACAACACGTCCAGATACATTATTCGGTGCGACTTACTGTGTATTAGCACCAGAGCATAAATTAGTAGCTGAAATTACAACAGCTGAGCAAAAACAAGCGGTAGAAGCATACTTAGAAAAAGTATCATTAAAATCTGACTTAGAACGTACAGATTTAGCAAAAGAAAAAACAGGCGTATTCACAGGGGCGTATGCTGTAAACCCAATTAATGGCGAAAAAATGCCGATTTGGATTGCAGACTACGTATTAGTTTCTTACGGTACAGGTGCGATTATGGCTGTTCCTGCACACGATGAGCGCGACTACGAATTCGCAAAAGAATTTGGCTTAGAAATTAAAGCAGTTCTTGAAGGTGGCGACATTGAGAAGGAAGCGTTCACTGGTGACGGTGTCCACATCAACTCAGGCTTCTTAGACGGCTTAAATAAAGACGAGGCAATCGCAAAAGCAATCGAGTGGTTAGAAGAAAATGGCGTAGGTGAAAAGAAAGTAACGTACCGACTGCGTGACTGGTTATTTAGCCGCCAGCGTTATTGGGGAGAGCCAATTCCAGTTATTCACTGGGAAGATGGTACAATGACAACAATTCCAGAAGATCAATTACCACTTGAATTACCAAAAACAACAAACATCCGTCCTTCAGGTACAGGTGAATCACCACTTGCAAACATTGAAGAATGGGTAAACGTAGTAGATCCTGTAACAGGTAAGAAAGGTCGTCGTGAAACGAACACAATGCCACAATGGGCTGGTTCTTCATGGTACTTCTTACGCTATATCGATCCTACAAACGATAAAGCAATTGCAGATCCAGAGTTACTGAAACGTTGGTTACCTGTTGATATTTATATCGGTGGGGCAGAGCACGCAGTTCTTCACTTACTATACGCTCGCTTCTGGCATAAAGTGCTTTACGATTTAGGCGTTGTTCACACGAAAGAGCCATTCCAAAAGTTATTCAACCAAGGGATGATCTTAGGTGAAGGTAACGAAAAAATGTCTAAATCGAAAGGAAACGTTGTAAACCCTGACGAAATCGTAGCTTCTCACGGTGCAGATACATTACGTCTATACGAAATGTTCATGGGTCCATTAGAGGCTTCAGTAGCATGGTCTACAAACGGTCTTGACGGTGCTCGTCGTTTCTTAGATCGTATTTGGCGCCTGTTCGTAACAGATGAGGGGACATTAGCTGCGAAAGTGCAAGCTTCTGATGATAAGTCACTTGAAAAATCATACCACCAAACTGTGAAGAAAGTGACAGATGATATTGAAGGCATCCGCTTCAACACAGCAATTTCTCAAATGATGGTATTCATCAATGATTGCTACAAAGCTGAAGTAATCCCAACAGAATACGCTGAAGGCTTCGTAAAATTACTAGCACCAATCGCACCACACGTAGCAGAAGAGCTTTGGTCAATCTTAGGTCATGAAGGTGGCATCTCTTATACGCAATGGCCAACGTACGACGAGTCTAAGCTTGTAGACGACGAAGTAGAAGTGGTTGTTCAAGTATTAGGTAAAGTTCGTGCAAAAGTAATGGTTGCGAAAGACGCTTCAAAAGAAGAACTAGAAGCAGCAGCACTAGCAGACGAAAAAGTTCAAGAATTTATTGCTGGTAAGACAATTGTTAAAGTCATTGTGATCCCAGGTAAACTTGTGAATATCGTAGTGAAGTAATTAAGGTAACAAGCCCATTCAAAC
>JBJEFO010000149.1:0-2394 GCA_051874135.1 Lysinibacillus sp. | reverse complement strand
GTCCAAACGGTTGAAAGTTTACAAGCTTTATTGGAAATGAAATCGGACTGGGTATATATCGGTACACCACCAATTAGTCACGCACCACTTGCACAAGAAATTGCAAAGTACGGGCTGAATATTTTATCAGAAAAGCCGTTAGCTCATGATGCACAAGACGGAGAAGTAATGGTGCAAGTAGCAAAGAACGTAAAAACAGCGATGCATTTCCCGCTTATGTATAGCGCAGCAGTTCACCAATTAAAGAAAGAGCTAAACGAAATTGGAGAAGTAACGCGCATTGAATTACATACGTATTTCCCAGAATGGCCGCGTAAATGGCAGCAAAATGATTGGATTAAATCACGTGCGCAAGGTGGCTTTATTCGTGAAATTTTCCCGCATTATTTGCAGTTAACGCATCACTTATTTGGAGACTTAACAATTACTGCACATGAAACAACGTACCCGGCAGATGAAGCACTTTGTGAAACAGGTGTGTCTGCGTTAGCTAAAACTGAACAAGGGATTCCCGTCGTACTAAACGGTTTATCTGGCATCGGCCAAGAGGAACGCATTGATTATAAAATTTTTAGTGCAGAAAAAGTCATCACACTGCGCAATTGGGCAGAAGTGTGGGTAAGCAAAAGCTACGAGACTGAGGAGCAAGTAACTGCGGATGAAACACCTGAATCGATGCTAGAAGCTTGTAGAAAGGCGTTACAAGAGGAAGAAGCTTTGATTGTACCATTTGAAGAAGGATTAAAAGTACAGCACTGGATTGACGAACTGCTGAAATAATCACTGTTTTCGCTTTTTCTAGTAAAACGTGCCATAATAGATAGATTACGAAATAGTTAGGAATGACTCGATGACAAATATAAATACAACTGAATTATATGTAAAGCCAAACTTCGTTAAGGAATTAGCAAATGGCTACCCACTTATTTTGAAGGAAGCTATTACGAATGAGACACCTGTTGAAGAGGGCTCAATTATACAATTAATCGACAAACAAGGTAATTATATTGCAACAGGTTACTATGGTGAACAAAATAAAGGGCTTGGTTGGGTATTAACACGCAAACAATCAGAGGAAATAGATGTTGCCTTCTTTGCAAATAAAATTCGCGCAGCAGCAGAAAAACGTCGTGCATTTTATGAATCAAAAAATACAACAGCTTTCCGTATTTTTAACGGTGAGGGAGACGGCATCGGTGGTTTAACAATCGACTTTTTCAATGGTTTCTATATGGTTAGTTGGTATAGTGAAGGGATTTATTCGTTCCGAGAAATGATTTATGCAGCACTTGAGCAAGCGGTAAATACGCGAGGAGTGTATGAAAAGAAACGTTTTAATACAAATGGTCAGTATGTTGAGCAAGATGATTATGTATCAGGTGAGCAAGGAGAGTTCCCACTAATCGTTTCGGAAAATGGCATGAACTATGCAGTGGATTTAAATGACGGAGCGATGACAGGCATTTTTCTTGATCAACGAGATGTTCGATTAGCACTTCGTGAACATTATTCAGAAGGTAAAACAGTATTAAATACATTTAGCTATACGGGTGCATTTTCAGTAGCAGCAGCTCTTGGTGGGGCAATGAAAACAACAAGTGTAGATTTAGCAAAGCGTAGCCTACCAAAAACGATTGAGCAATTTGCAGTAAACGGTATTGATTATGAGGCGCAAGATATTAAAGTGATGAATGTATTCGACTACTTTAGCTATGCAGCACGTCACAATTTAAAATTTGATGTTGTTGTTTTAGATCCGCCGAGCTTTGCACGTACGAAAAAAATGACATTTAGTACGGCGAAGGATTATCCTAAACTATTAAAGGCTGCACTTGAAATAACAGAAGATAATGGTGTTATTATTGCTTCAACGAATAATGCGAGCTTTAATATGAAGAAGTTTAAAACATTTATCGATAAAGCATTTAAAGAGTCAGGGAAGCGCTACAAAATTGTTGAAGAGTACCAATTACCTGCAGATTTTGTAGTACCTCATAACTATCCTGAATTCAACTATTTAAAAGTTGTATTTATTCAACTAACAAACTCATAATGAGCAAATTTGAAAACAGTTATTTCCATAGTCGGATATAAGTCAAGTATGTAGCCTTCGCGCTTTGCCACAGCCTCCACAGGAGCTAAAACAGGCTAATCGCCTGTTTGGATCTCCTGTTTCTGCTCCTGCCGCTACGCTTTCGTCGCAAAGGAAAACTTGGCTCCTGTGGCTGTGACGCGCTACGGCAAAAGCGAATCCTACTTCATATTTTAAAATTACAAAGTGGATGAATTGCATGATTGTATTGCAAGAAATAACTTCTAAATTATGAGAAGGCAATTGTTTTTTAGTCGTTCGCGCATTTGCCTGCCGCAGAACGAACCGTGGAGACAACACAG
>JBJEFO010000148.1:0-4125 GCA_051874135.1 Lysinibacillus sp. | reverse complement strand
GGTGTTAACGATGAAAAGGAAACCTATTTATGTAGAGATTGATATCGATAGCACCGTTGACAAGGTATGGCAATATACACAACAGCCCGACTTACATGAGCAATGGGATTTACGCTTTACAAGCATTACATACAATGAAAAAGAACATGAACAAGATCCTCAAACATTTACCTACACAACCAAGATTATGCCTGGCGTTGTTGTTTCAGGATGGGGTGAAAGTAAAGGAACGCATGAAAAGGATAGTGGTGTCAAAACCTCCTCCCTTCAATTTGGAACCGCGCAACCGATCTCACCGATAGTAGAAGGACGAGGATACTGGCAGTACATTCCGAACGGTGAGCGCGTGACGTTTTTGACGCAATATGATTACGATGTACGCTATGGCAGAGCGGGACGATTGCTCGATCAACTTTTTCGCCCGTTAATGGGCTGGGCAACAGCACTTAGCTTTGATGTATTAGCTAGATGGCTGGAAACCGGAGAAAGACCGCGTACACAATACCGTCGTTTTTTCAGCTATTATTTTATCTGTATATTATTCAGTTTTGTCTGGCTGTATCAAGGGCTTGTTCCGAAAGTGATTGGGCAGCACCCTTTAGAGATTGAAATGCTCACAAACCTTTCACCATTATCGGCCGATCAAGCTTCTACTATGATTATTTGGATTGGGCTATTAGAAATGCTGATAGGTTTACTCTATTTATCTCCAAGATTGCAAAAATATTTACTTAAAGCACAGGTGATCTTGTTTCCACTTTTAACATTGATTGCGGTAATCTCTTCGCCTCCTGTTGCGACAGACCCGTTCAATGTCGTCACCTTCAATATGGCGTTATGGATCCTTTCACTTGTCGCATTATTATTAAAAGAACAACTGCCTACAGCGAAATCATGCAAACGGAAAAGAGGTTCTAACAAATGATCTATGAAACACTACTAGCAGAGGATTTTCACCGACTGCATCCGAAGCTGCAACAAAGGTATCGCCTGCCATTAAACGTCCCCTTCCATGCAAAAGGGACCATGCATGTCATTCGTTCCGGCCCATTCTACTTACGGCCAATGTATTGGTTATTTACGAAAAATCGCTTCTTGTTTCCAGAGAGCGGAGAGATGGTGCCGTTTACGATTTCGAATGTATGTCAAATGAATGATGAGCAGCAGGCTGAAGTTTATTGGGAGCGAACATTTTACTTTCCAAAAGTGACACGTCAATTTAATGCAAAAATGACGATAGATTTAGACAGACAGATCGTAAAAGATTATTTGGGCGATCCAGCTTTATTTTACTCAGATTTACAATTCGATGTAACAGAGGACGGTTTTCTAAAGATTACTTCGAAACAGCAGCGGGTTGTGCTAGGAAAAAAAGAGCTTTCATTACCTACTCCCCTCACCGGACGTGTTATGGTGACGGAAGGCTATGATGATGAACTTGACGTGTATACCATTCATGTTTCTATCTTTAATGACATTGTAGGAAGGATGATGATGTATGCTGGCCAGTTTACGCCGAGTAATCCTTAGACCTTTAACGATAATAGGCATTCTTTGTATGATGTCGTTAATGATTTTTCATCAACCGACTTCCATCTACTACTATTTAACATTGGCTCAGCTGCTGTTTGTGCCGATTATCGTGGAACAGCTTGTTGTTTTAAAAAGATGGCAAAAGAGCATCATAGCTGGCGGACAATTCGCCGTAACCATTCTCTTTTTTTCAGAGAATGAAATCGTCGTAGCATTATGTGTTCTCCTCTATTTGTTAAGTACACTGATTGTTGCCTGGCAAGGGATCGAACGATTTTTGAAGCGGGGCTTTGTCAATACAGCAGAAATAATGATTGATATCGGGCTGATTTATCTCGTGATGGGTGGCCTCTGGTTTTTAGCGTATCATTTACAAATTGATACAGGGTTTAGTCCAATGATCACATGGTTAACAGCTATCCATTTTCATTACTCCGCTTTTTTACTATGTATTTCCGTGGGATTAATTGGGCGCTTGCATATGACACGTTTCTACCGTTTTTGCTGTATTGTCATTGCGGCTGGACCGATGCTCGTAGCAATAGGTATTACTTTTTCAAGAATAATCGAAATAATATCCGTTAGTTTATACGTTGTCGCGATTTTCAGTATTTGTTTTTTTGCGGTGAAATGGAAGCTTCCTCGAGGGCAACGTCTTTTGATTCGCGGTGCCTTTTTAACACTATGCTTCACGATTATTTGGTCGTTTTTATATGCTTTTGGTAACCTAACGGGTACGGAAATGGTTAGCATTCCGGATATGTTAGCGTTCCATGGAATTTTAAATTGCTTATTTTTTGGCGGTATGATTGTTATTGCATGGAGCTTATCTATACCTCCAACAAAACAGAAGGATTTTTCGTTTCCTGTCAGTAAAATTCGGGGAAAACTTCCGATTTCGACTCAATCTCACACAGGATTAGTGGATGATATGAGTAATTTAATCGACCTAGAAGAGATTCCAGTCTTAATAAGCGCATTTTATGAACAGACAGATGAATTCCATTTAACGGCATCGGTAAAATGGGCCACATGGTTTAAACCAATCGCCTTTTTCTATCAGTTCATCAGTAAAAAGATCGGGCAATTAAATTTGCCGTATTCTTCAAAGCCTGTTGTGATGGACGGGCAAATTTTGAAAATCGATGAATCTCTAGATGGACGCCAAAAACCTCGTGTCTGGCAACGAACAATTGACGGTCAACCCGTTTTTAAAGCGATTTATTCTATACATTGTAATGAGGATCAATGCTATATGAATATTGCTTTACCATTACCAATATCAACGATGCATGGTATATTAAAGCCTTCAACCAAGAATAAACGTTTATATTTAACAAGTAATGCGCAAGGTGATGCTGGTACCTATTTAACGTTCGGAGATTATACTATGCAGCTCCCCTTACATGAATACTTTGTGATACAAGAAGAGCAAGGTAAGCTGAAAGCGACGCATGATATGACATTGTTCGGGCTGTCTTTTTTACATATTGATTATCACATTCGACTTAGAAAATCCGCAAACACCTAATTAATCGAACTGCATACCATACCTAATAAGTTTATAAAAGAGGTGAGCAGTATTGACGGATTATACATCTCCCGCCACTCAATACCAGTTTGACATCAATAACAGTCCGTTATTTGTAAAAGATCAACACAACTATATAAACATTTTAGGTGTCAAGCAGCTGAATACATTAGACAATGTGTCCTTGCTGGATATTTTCCTAAGTAAGAATAATGTTGTTGAGCCTCACTATCATCAAAACGCTGCCGAGCTCGTCTATTGTATTTCTGGTTCCGCTACTGTATCGATGCTGAATCCGTATACAAAACAAATACTTGATTACACCATTACACCTGGGCAAGTAGCTAATGTTCCGCAAGGCTGGTGGCACTATGAAGTTGCTTTAATGAATCACACGCATCTATTAGCGATTTTTAATGCTCCGACTCCGGATGTTATTTTAGGCTCTGACATTTTAAAATTCACGCCCCCCGCTATTATGGCTCATACGTATTGTTTGGACGAAAACCAGTGGAAACAAGCTATTTCACCAGTTCAACCAACAACATATATAGGTCCATATAAGGGTTGCGATAGAGGAAAGCAAACCATTCCTCAACAAAACTTTAATCGTTATTATCAGCAACCTTCACAGTTCCCGTACATCCCATGGTTATAGAATAATTAGAGCTAAAAAATTTTTTAAAAAAAGATCATCATAAATGTGTAATGTTTTGCAAAGCGGGTATATATAAGTGACGAGGAAATAAAAGAACTCGTCAAAGCTACACTCAGTGGATGGTTGCTTACAATATTGAGGTCCTTTAAGTTAAATCCCTAAAGGAAAGCTCATGTAAGATGTTCATGTGACACTGGTAAAAAGGTAACTGAATGTGCAAATCAAACGATTCGAAAAATGAATGCTTGTTCCAATGTTTCCGCAGCAAGTTTTTCATGAAGTAGAAATGGATTAGCTAATAAACTCGGGTGACACGAGCAAAGAGAACAGTTACTGAAGAAAGTTAAAACCAAATCTATTTCCGCGAGAAAATAAGATTAGAAGCAACCTTCCACTACCATTA
>JBJEFO010000147.1:16310-18251 GCA_051874135.1 Lysinibacillus sp. | reverse complement strand
CCATTCGGTTGGATTGTTAAACTATAACGAACTTAAAAGACACAACTCGCTCTATTTCAGCGCAAGTTGTGTCTTTGCTTTATGTTTTTAGCTAGCTTGGTAGTTTAGATAGTATAACGACTACCGTACAATGTGCAATTCATCCGCTATCGACTTTTCCGAACGATTACTTTTCCTTTACCATTTCCATAATTTCATCCGTATATGCTTCTTCGAGATTTGCTGGTTCTTTAATTACACCGAATTGGTGAGCGATGTCTGCTGTTTGTTGGAACATTTCTTTATCAATCACACCTATGTTTGCTGGGTCGAATCCTTCTGGTACAACAAGCTTCGCTACTTCTTGCATCATCGTTAATTGATGCTCTCTCGTACTACTGCCTTCCTCCGACTCGGCCATAATAATATCAACTGCACCTTCTGGATCGTTAATCGCATCTTGCCAACCTTTTATTGAAGCACGAACAAATTTTGCGGCAACTTCCTTGTTATCTGCCAACCATTCTGAATTGGCAAATAAGTTATCTTGAAGCATTGCTACACCTTCGTCATTCATATCAATGACTAACAAATCACTTGCAGGAACCCCTTGTTCTAATAACACATGGTATTCATTATAAATCATCGCAGACGCTACATCTAATTCGCCTGTTAAAAACTGATCCATCGTAAATCCTTGCTTCACAAATTGTAAATCCTTATTTGGATCAAACTTATATTTGTCAAATAGCGCTAAAATTTCGAACTCATTTCCACCCATCCAGTTACCGACCTTTTTCCCTGCAAAGTCCGCTGGTGACTGAATGCCAGAATCTTTTTTCGTCACAAGAAGCAGCCCACTTTTTTGATATATTTGCGCAATTTGTATTAGCGGCATCCCTTCAGCCTGGTGAGGTAATAAACTAGCTACCCAGTTTACCCCAATTTGTGCTGTACCGTTAGCAACTTGTTGCTCTGGTACGATATCAGGACCACCTGGCAAAATTGTTACGTCCAGTCCTTCCTCCTCATAATAACCTTTTTCAAGCGCTACAAAATAGCCTGCAAATTGCGCCTGTGGTACCCATTTTAATTGCAATTTAATTGGTGTTAATTCCCCATCTGAAGTGGATGTTCCAGAGGAAGAGTCAGAATCACTATTACAGCCTACTAATATCGTACCGAGTAATAGAATCATGAACATGAACAAACGATTCATACGACTAAAACTTTTCACCATTTCATTTCCCCCTTTAATTTTCAGCTTATTACCACCTTGTTATATAAAGATTTCTCTGTATCTATATACAGAAAATTCAGAATACCACAGAAATCACGTTCTATTAGATGCATGCCATCTCATAAATATCTTTTCTAACACTTCTATAAACAAATAAAACAGTATGCCAACAATTGAGGCAATTACAATACAAGACCAACCGAGCGGCATTTTTGCTACTTTAATTGAATTTGACAGTAAATACCCTAAGCCTTTTGATGAAAAGAAAAACTCTCCAACAATAGCACCGATCATACTTGCTGTAGCATTAATCTTTAAAGCCGTAAAGACATATGGTAAGCTATTCGCTATTCTTAAATAATAAAACACCTTCATTTTTCCAGCTGCGTATGAATGCATTAAATCGAGCGCCAACGGATTTACGTTCGTCATTCCTTTATACGCATTAATCGCCATAGCAGCCATCGTTGTCACAGTAACAATTGCCACCCTTGAGCCAATGCCATCTCCAAACCACAAATTCATAATAGGTGCTAATGCTACAATCGGAATGGCATTTAATGAAACAACGATTATTAATCCGCCTTTCCCCCACTTCGGCCAGGCTGTAGCAACTAATGCTAAAATAAAACCGAGTGACGATCCAACTAGCATACCTAACACCGCTTCTGTCAACGTATAGCCCGTAAACGAAAGCAACGTGCTTATATTATCTCGTAAAG
>JBJEFO010000147.1:0-16210 GCA_051874135.1 Lysinibacillus sp. | reverse complement strand
TGCCACGGAGTTACTAGACGCTCAATTAAACTAATAATCAAGTAACTTAAAATACCTAAAAGAGCACCTGCAATAACCGTCAACCAAAACATATAGTTATGAGAAGGACCATAGTAAAGATTACGCAACATAATAACACCTATGCCGTTTGTCGCACCCATCAACTCAACTAAAATTGCACCTGTCACCGCTAACGGTGCGGCAATTTTTAAACCACTAAATAAACTTGGCAAAGCTTGCGGAAAACGAAGCTTCCAATAAATAGCCCACGGTTTCGCTGCATACGAATACATCAATTCAACAGCGGAAGGTTCGACACTTCTTAATCCTCGTAGCATATTAAGCGTAACCGGAAAGAACGTCATATAAGCTGCAATCAAAACTCTCGACAATTGCTCATCACGCACAATACCATATACAATTGGCGCTAGCCCTAAAATCGGAATCATTTGAGAGGCAACCGCATACGGAAAAGTTAACTGCTCAATCCATTTAGATACACTCATCAAAATTGCTAAAACAACGCCAGCAATTGCACCTATTACAAAGCCAACCGCTGCATTCGATATCGTAAACCACCCTTCTGAAAATAATGTTCCTGCATAATTCGTCATTGTAAAAATTAGTTCATGTATATACGGCAACTTCGACTGCGCTAACGGAACTTGTAGCACTTCTGACAATAGCCAAGACAGTAGTTGCCAAATCATTAATAACCCAATAATCCATACAATTGCTGGCATTAGTCGATTAACTGCTAGTTGCTTTCTCATAGGGCTACACCCCTTCAAATGCATTGCGGATATCTGAAATCAATTGATAAAATTCCGTGCTATTGCGCATCTCTCTATTACGCGGACGAGGAAGTGGAATTTCAATGACCGCTGACAAACGGCCTGGATGTGGGGACAAAACAAATACTCGATCTGATAAAAAAACAGCCTCTGGTATGCTATGCGTCACAAAAACGACCGTATTCCCGACTTTACTCCAAACATTTAATAATTCCTCATTTAAATATTCCCGTGAAAATTCATCTAGCGCTGAGAACGGCTCGTCCATTAACAAAATTTCTGGCTCAATCGCTAAAGCTCTCGCGATTGCAACACGTTGCTGCATACCGCCACTCAATTGCCACGGATATTTATCTGCAAACTTCGATAAACCTACAAGTTCTAGTAATTGATGCGCTCTCGTTTCTTTTTCTTCCTTACCAACGCCCATCATTTCTAAAGGGAGCGTAATATTCTTCTTTACTTTCCGCCAATCATATAGCACCGGACTTTGAAACACGATACCGTATTTTTGCGCTAATCTCGCTTCCTTGGCTGTTTTACCAGCAACTTTAACCGTTCCACTAGTCGGCTGAATTAAATCTGCCATAATTCGAAGCAACGTCGTTTTTCCACAGCCTGATGGTCCAAGTAATGAAATAAATTCACCTTTTCGAATGTCCATCGTTACATTCTTCAATGCTAATACTTCCGCTGCATCTGTCTGATAGCGCATGCTTACATCGTTAATTTCAATCTCTACAGTGTCTGCGTTAACTAAAGCCACAAAAACCTCTCCTCTCTCACTGAAAAATTAGAAAAACGTTTTAAAAAATAAGATATTTTTAGGAATTCCAAAAAAAAACAGAAGTCATATTAGCCCAAAGAAAACTATTTTTATACAAAATATAATCCTTTTATTACATGATGTTTCTCTATATATATGAATCAGCCTTCTTAAAAAATTACGAATATTGTTTCTGTTTTGAGTAATATTGTAAATTCGTTTCTACAATTAAGTTCCATATGTAAGTGTCTCCTTAAAAAGAAAAATAGCAGCCTATATATGAATCACATGTGTACACTGCTATTCTTTTAGCTTATTTATTTTAGGCTCCAAATTGCTAAAAAATCAGCCAAATCCCCTCTATTTTTACCGAAAAATGAGCTTTTTCATCGAAAAAAAGAGCTTGACAAATATGTTACGTGATAAAAAAGAGAGAAAATTACTAAAAGTTTAGTTCGTCTGGAGAGCTGAAATCTTTACGAATGGACATCTTTTTTGATGAAAAATGAAGTTTTTTGAAGAAAGTACAACATGATTAAAATTAGTCTTATTTATTTACGTATATTAAAAAGATGCATGCAATGATTTTTTCATAATAAAAAATTCGCATGCACTTGAAAATTTTTAGCAAAAAAATTTCAGTTCAACTTTTTAATCGCTGAATCATCGAATTAGCAGGATTCGTATACAACATATTTAAAATTAAGTGTCAAACAAGATAAAAGACCTATAAAATGACATTTATTTATAATTAAGTCGTATATCGATTTTGATAATTGGCCTTTTTCAAGAAAAAAATTTTCACTTCAATAATTAGGCGTAAAAAATTTCACCCTTTGCTATAAAAGTCGCAAACAAAATATCAATACGTGTTCATTTTCTTAGATTGAAAGTTTACGTACGATTTATATACAAAAAAGCCCGGCTAATGCCGGGCTTCTGTTGTGATCTTGTGGTTGTCAATTGCTATGCAATCACAATCCTCGTCGCATAGTAAGCTTAAAGCGTTCCTGCCTTAAGTTTACTGTGCCACTCTTTTAAGAATGGAATTTGATCTTGTGAAATAGCGCCTGATTCGTTTGCCGCTTCTACTAAATAATCGAAGTTTGTTAACGAAACATATTTTACGCCAGCTGCTTCGAAAGCCTCTTCTGCTTTTGGTAAGTTGTAAGTATATACACAAACTACGCCTACTACTTCACAGCCTGCTGCGCGTAAAGCTTCTACTGCTGTAATTGAAGAACCACCTGTTGATACGATATCTTCTACAACGACTACTTTTTGTCCAGCTTTGTACTTACCTTCGATTTGATTACCGCGACCGTGCTCTTTTGCTTTTGAACGTACGTACACCATTGGTAATTCTAAAATATCCGAAACCCATGCAGCATGTGGAATACCAGCTGTTGCTGTACCTGCTACTAGCTCTGTTTCCGGGAAAAATTCTTTAATGTTTTGTGCTAATCCGTTTGCAAGTTGTTTACGAATCACAGGATCCGAAATTGTTAAACGTGTATCACAATAGATTGGTGATTTAATACCTGAAGCCCAAGTAAATAAATCTGTTGGGTTTAATTCGACAGCCCCAACTTTTAGCATAGCATGTGCGATTTCGTTTTGTAATGACATATTATTTTTCCTCCCATAATTCACAAACTTCTTTATATGCGCAAACAGGATCAGCTGCACCTGTAATTGCGCGACCAACAACGATTAATGACGAACCATCGCGACGTGCTCCGTCTGGTGTTGCGATACGTTTTTGATCATGTGTTTCGCCACCAGCCATACGAATGCCTGGTGTTACACGTAGGAAATCTTCTCCACATACATCCGCAATAACACGCGCTTCTAACACCGAACAAACAACACCGTTTAATCCGGCTTCTTTCGTTAACTGTGCATAGTGTAATACCGAGTCAATAAGCGGCATATCGATGCGTTGTTCATTGCGCATTTGCTCTTCTGTTGTTGATGTTAATTGTGTTACTGCAATGAGGCTAGCTCGGCGCTTACCAACAGGTGTCCCTGCTTCTAAGCCTTCAAGCGCGCCTTCCATCATATTTTTGCCACCTGCTGCATGAACGTTTACTAAATCTACACCAAGTCTTGCTAAACCTTTCATTGCAGACTTTACCGTATTCGGAATATCATGAAGTTTTAAATCTAAGAAAATATCATGACCTTGCTCTTTAATTTTGCGAACAATGTCTGGACCTTCCTGCATATAAAGCTCCATCCCTACTTTGACAAAAAGCTGCTCATTAAATTGATTTAAAAATTGAAACACTTCTTTCTCCCCTGGAAAGTCTAGTGCAATAATCGGTTTATCGTTCATGTTAACGGTGACTCCTTCCAATAATTTCAGTAATATGCTCCACGCCAAGTTCATCTAACTTCGCTGGCAGAGCATCAATAATATTCGGACATACGAAATGGTCTACAAAGTTCGCTGTACCAACTGCAACAGCTGATGCACCTGCACTCATGAAATCAATTACGTCTTGTGCATCCGCAACACCGCCCATTCCAATTATCGGAATATTGACGTTTTTATACACTTCATATACCATGCGAATCGCAACTGGTTTTATTGCCGGACCTGAAAGACCGCCTGTACCATTTGCAATAACAGGCTTACCTGTTTTCTCATGTAGACGCATGCCGATTAATGTATTAATCATTGTAATACCGTCTGCTCCGCCTGCTTCTACTGCTTTTGCAATATCTACAATGTTCGTTACATTCGGTGAAAGCTTTACGTATACTGGCACGCTTGATACAGCTTTTACTGCTTCTACTAATTGTTGTGCAGTTGCTGGATCTGTACCAAATTGAATGCCACCACATTTTACGTTCGGACATGAAATATTTAATTCTAATGCATGTACATTAGGCGCTTTTGAAATACGCTCTGCTACTTCTACATAATCTGCAATTTCTGTTCCTGCTACGTTAGCAATAATCGGCACATCATAGCCTGCTAAAAATGGTAGCTCTTCTGCCATTACTTTATCGATTCCTGGGTTTTGGAGACCGATTGCATTTAACATACCTGCAGCTGTTTCTGCTACACGAGGCGTTGGATTACCGCTACGTGTTTCTACGGTTGTTGCTTTAATCATGATTGCACCAAGCTTTGATAAATCATATAACTGTGCATATTCACGACCGAAACCGAAGCAACCTGATGCTGGCATAATCGGGTTTTTAAGTTCTAGTCCTGGCAATGAAATATTGATACGGCTCATAGTGCCACAACTCCTTTCGGGAATACTGGCCCATCCGAGCAAACTTTTACATAATCTTTTTCTACTTTTTCTGTCGTGTTACATACGCATGCGAAACATGCACCGATTCCACATGCCATACGCTCTTCGAAAGATAAGTAACCTGGCTTATCTGGGAACTGTGCCTCTAACGCTTTTAACATCGGTAGTGGCCCGCATGAGTAGAACACATCAAATTCTGGCTTTAGTTCATCTAATAAATTTGTGACGAAACCTTTCGTACCTTTTGTGCCATCTGCCGTTACGTAATACGTATCTCCAAGTTTACTAAACTGTTCTTCATAAAATGTAACGTTTTCTGATTGGAAGCCAAGTACGTGAATTGTACGAACTCCGCGTGCATTTAATTGCTTTGCTAATTCGTGAAGTGGTGGGACACCGATTCCCCCTCCAACAAGTAGTGCTGTACCGCCTGGTTGTACTGCATCGACTGGGAAACCGTTACCGATAGGACCTAATACATCTACTATATCGCCTGCTTGCTTTTTCGATAGAAGCTCAGTGCCACGCCCCTCTGCACGGTAGATCATCGTAAATTCTTTCATTTCATTATTAATATTTGCAATACTGATTGGACGTCGTAGAAGCGGCTCAAAACTTTCACCTACACGCACGTGAACGAACTGTCCAGGAGTCATTTCCTGGACAAGCTCGCCTTGTAACGTTAGCTCGAAAATATTGTGAGCAATTTTCGCTTGATGAACGACAGTCATGCGTTCATTACGAATCATATTAGTGTACTACCTCCGCTTTAGGCATTTCTTCAGCTGTGAATGTCATTGACTCGATTACACGTAGCATCGCTTCAGCTGTATCAAGTGATGTCATACATGGCACACCATTTTCTACTGACTCACGACGGATACGGAAGCCATCACGCGCTGGTTGCTTACCTTTTGTTAATGTGTTTACTACTAATTGTGCTTCACCATTTTGAATCACATCTAATAATGTTTTACCTTTCGCACCGATTTTTTCAACTACATCTGTACGTACGCCAGCCTCTTCGAACGCTTTTGCAGTACCGGCAGTTGCCATAATGCGATAACCAACTGTTGAGAAACGTTTCGCTAAGCCAATTGCTTCTTCTTTATCTTTATCTGACACAGTGAATAATACTGTACCGTGTGTTTTAATTTCCATACCTGCTGCAACGAAGCCTTTATAAAGTGCTTTTTCATACGTTGCATCTTTCCCCATTACTTCACCTGTTGATTTCATTTCAGGTCCTAACGTAATGTCTACACGACGTAATTTTGCGAATGAGAATACCGGTACTTTCACGAATACGCCAGGTTGCTCTGGTGCTAGGCCAGTTGGATAACCTTGCTCTACAATTGATTGGCCAAGAATCGCTTTTGTTGCGATGTTTGCCATCGGGATATTCGTAATTTTTGATAAGAACGGTACTGTACGAGAAGAACGTGGATTTACTTCGATTACGTAAATTTCACCTTCGCTCATAACATACTGAATGTTCATTAAACCAACGATGCCAAGACCTTTTGCTAGACGTGTCGTATAGTCTACTAAAGTTGCTTTTTGTGCATCTGTTAATTTTTGTGGTGGGTATACGCTAATTGAGTCACCAGAGTGAACACCTGCGCGCTCAACGTGCTCCATAATACCTGGGATTAATACATTTTCACCGTCACAAATTGCATCTACTTCGATTTCTTGACCTGTTAAGTAACGGTCAACTAATACTGGGTGATCTGGAGATGCTTCTACTGCATTTTCCATATAGTGTGCTAGCTCGTCTAAGTTATAAACGATTTCCATCGCACGACCACCAAGTACGTAAGAAGGACGTACAAGTACTGGGAAGCCTAATTTTTTACCGATTTCTAGTGCTTCTTCCTTCGATACAGCTGTTTCACCTTTTGGTTGAGGAATGTTTAACTCTTGTAGCGCTGCTTCAAACTTGTTACGGTTTTCTGCACGATCGATATCCTCTAACGTTGTACCTAAAATTTTCACGCCATTTGCTTCTAGCTTATCTGCTAGGTTGATAGCCGTTTGACCACCGAATTGGACAACAACACCTTTTGGTTGCTCTAAGTCAATGATGTGCATAACGTCTTCGATTGTTAATGGCTCGAAGTATAATTTATCTGAAATCGAGAAGTCAGTAGAAACTGTTTCTGGATTTGAGTTAATGATGATTGCTTCATAACCAGCTTCTTGAATCGCCCATACAGAGTGGACTGTTGCATAGTCAAACTCTACACCTTGACCAATACGGATTGGACCAGAACCAAGAACAATAACTGATTCTTTTTCAGAGCGGATTGATTCATTTTCTTCCTCATATGTGCCGTAGAAGTATGGTGTGTTTGATTCGAACTCTGCCGCACATGTATCAACCATTTTGTACACAGGGATAATGCCGTGCTCTTTACGGAATGCGTAAATTGCCGCCTCTGTCGTTTCCCAAAGCTCTGCTATCTTTTTATCTGCAAAGCCTAAACGTTTTGCTGTACGTAATACGTCTTTATCGTTTTTGTTAGCCGCTAAAGTTGCTTCCATATCAACAATTTTCTTTAATTTGTGTAAGAACCAAAGATCGATTGCTGACCATTCATGAATTTGCTCAATTGTTACACCACGGCGTAACGCTTCACCGATGAAGAATAAACGCTCGTCACCCGCTTTACGAATACGCTTTTCAATCCAAGAGTCTGTTAATTCTTCTGGGTGCTTCATTTCGATATGGTAGTGACCTGTTTCAAGTGAGCGTACTGCTTTTAACATTGCTTCCTCAAATGTACGGCCAAGTGCCATTACTTCACCCGTTGCCTTCATTTGTGTACCTAAGTTACGTTTTGCTGATTCGAATTTATCGAATGGCCAGCGTGGGATTTTCGCTACGATGTAGTCAAGTGCTGGCTCGAAGCATGCAAATGTTGAACCTGTTACCGGATTTTTAATTTCATCTAATGTTAAACCTACAGCTATTTTTGCTGCTAATTTTGCGATTGGGTAACCAGTCGCTTTAGAAGCTAATGCTGATGAACGAGATACACGTGGGTTAACCTCGATTACGTAGTACTGGAATGAGTACGGGTCAAGTGCTAACTGTACGTTACAGCCACCTTCGATTTTTAATGCGCGGATAATATCAAGTGAGATATTACGTAGCATTTGGTTTTCACGGTCAGATAATGTTTGTGTCGGTGCTACTACGATTGAGTCACCTGTGTGAATACCTACTGGGTCAAAGTTTTCCATGTTACATACAACAATCGCGTTGTCTGCTGAGTCACGCATTACCTCGTACTCGATTTCTTTGTAACCAGCAATTGATTTTTCAAGTAGACACTGTGTTACTGGTGAATATTTTAAACCTGATGTTACGATTTCTTCTAAGTCTTGATTGTTATGGCAAATACCACCACCTGTACCGCCAAGAGTGAAGGCAGGACGTACGATTACTGGATAGCCGATTTTTTCAACGAAAGCTTTTGCTTCGTCTAAGTTATGGATGATATCTGACTCAGGCACTGGAGCACCTAATTCGTACATTAAGTTACGGAATAAATCACGGTCTTCCGCTTTATGGATTGCGTCTAATTTTGTACCAAGGATTTCGATGCCTAGCTCGTCTAAAATACCTGATTCGTCTAGCTCAATTGCCATGTTTAGACCTGTTTGTCCACCAAGTGTTGGTAAAATTGCATCTGGACGCTCTTTACGTAAAATGCGTGATACGAACTCTAAAGAAATTGGCTCGATGTATACTTTGTCAGCGATTTCTGTATCTGTCATAATTGTCGCTGGGTTTGAGTTGATTAGGATGACACGGTAGCCTTCCTCTTTTAATGAAAGACACGCTTGTGTTCCTGCATAGTCAAACTCTGCTGCTTGACCGATAACGATTGGACCTGATCCAATTACTAAAATTGTGTTTATATCTGTACGTTTAGGCATTTTGTTTCTCCTTTGCTGCTTCGTTTTCCATCATTTCAATAAACTCATCGAATAAGTGATTTGAATCTTCTGGACCTGGTGAAGCTTCTGGGTGATATTGAACTGTGAAAATAGGGTATTTTTTATGACGTACACCTTCACAAGTACCGTCATTTAGTGCAACGTGTGTTAACTCTAAATCTGTATCTTTTAATGAATCGATATCGATTGCATAACCATGGTTTTGAGAAGTTAAATCTGTACGACCTGTGCGTAAGTCTTTAACTGGGTGGTTACCTCCGCGGTGACCGAATGGTAATTTGAACGATTTCGCTCCACATGCTAATGAGAAGATTTGGTGACCTAAGCAAATACCGAACATCGGCACTTTTCCGATTAGATTTTTCACCGTTTCAATACCTTCTGTTACATCTGTTGGGTTACCAGGACCGTTAGAAAGCATAATGCCGTCTGGATGCCATGCTAAAATTTGCTCAGCCGGTGTGTTGTAAGGTACAACTAATACGTCACAATCACGTTTATTTAACTCTCGTAAAATACCATGTTTCATACCGAAGTCTAGTAATACAACACGTTTACCACGACCTGGCGATGGATAAGCAGCTTTTGGTGATACTTCTCTTACGTGATGTGTAATTAATGGTGTTGCTTGTAGCTTAGCTACTACTTCATCTACATTTACTTCAGCGTCTGCTTCTGTCAAAATGGCACGTACTGCACCTTTTGAACGGATAATGCGTGTTAATTTACGCGTATCAATACCTTCGATACCAGGAATATCTTGTGATGCTAAGTAGTCGTCTAATGTCGTATCTGAACGCCAGTTTGATGGTTGTTCAGATAATTCACGTACTACAAATCCACGAATAGCCGGTGTAATTGATTCAAAGTCGTCGCGGTTAATACCGTAGTTACCGATTAATGGGTATGTTAATGTAACGATTTGTCCGTAAAATGATGGGTCCGATAATGTTTCTTGGTAACCTGTCATACCTGTTGTGAAAACGACTTCACCTTGAGATGCACGTTCTGAACCGAACGCTGTACCGTGGAATACAGTACCGTCTTCTAAAATTAATAAACGCTTTTTCATTATTCTGCCTCCTGATATACGATATTGCCTTCAAAGATTGTCATTACTGGCCAACCTTGTGCTACGCGACCGTTAAACGGTGTGTTACGCCCTTTTGAAACGAAGCCTTCTGCATCTACTGTCATTTCTTTTTCAAGATCAATGATTGCAAAGTCTGCTGATGCCCCTACCTCAATTTTGCCGTATGGTAAGTCGAAAATTTCTGCTGGTTTCGCTGCCATCCAATCTACAAGTTGTGCTAGCGTCCATTTACCTGTCTTTACAAACTCTGTATACAGTAATGGGAATGCTGTCTCAAAACCAACGATACCGAACGGTGCCCCTACCATACCGCAGCATTTTTCTTCTACTGTGTGTGGTGCATGGTCTGTTGCGATGCAGTCAATAGTGCCATCAAGCAGTGCTGCATGTAATGAATCTTTATCATCTGCTGCACGTAATGGCGGGTTCATTTTCCAGTTTGCATCGTCCGATGGAATGTCCATTTCTTCTAATAGTAAGTGGTGTGGACAAACTTCAGCTGTTACGCGGATACCTGCAGCTTTTGCATCACGTACTGCGCGTACAGACTCTTTTGACGATACGTGACATACGTGGTAGCGAGCGCCTGCTGCTTCCGCAAGTAGCACGTCACGCGCGATTTGTACTGATTCACAAATTGAAGGAATCCCTGGTAAGCCTAGCTCTTTATTGCGTTTCCCTTCGTGCATAACCCCGTCATAAATTAGTGAATTATCTTCACAGTGCGCTACGACAATGGTATTTAAGCGTGCTGCTTCTTTCATTTGCTCGTACATTGTTGATGCAAGCTGAATACCTACACCATCATCCGAGAACGCTACAGCACCATTTGCTTTAAGCTCTTCCATGTTTGTACGTACTTCACCTGAAATATCTTTTGTTAGTGAACCGTATGGTAATACACGAACAACTGCACTTTCTTGAATTAAACCGTTAATTAACTGCATATTTTCTACTGAATCCGGTACCGGCTTTGTGTTTGGCATTGCACAGATTGTTGTGAAACCACCTCGTGCAGCTGATGCAGAACCTGTTGCAATTGTTTCTTTATGCTCGAAACCTGGCTCACGTAAATGTACGTGTACGTCTACAAAACCTGGTGATAAAAAGTTTCCACCACCATCAATTACTTGGATCATGCCTTTATCTTCTGGCATTGCGCCTCCGATTTCAATAACTTTACCATCTTCTACAGTAATAGTAGATTTAATTAATTCACCTTGTTCGTTTAATAATTGTACGTTTTGGATAAAAGTGATTGCCATATTATTCTCGTCCTTTCAAAATCGTTTCTAATATTGCCATTCGTGCATAAACACCGTTGCGTACTTGGGCGAATATGCGTGAGCGTTCGCATTCTACTAATTCATCTGCAATTTCTACATCACGGTTTACTGGTGCAGGATGCATAATAATCGCACCTGGTTTCATACGTTTTTCACGAGCTGGCGTTAAACCAAATTCATCGTGGTAACTATCTTTTGAAAAGTTTTTACTAACAGCATGGCGCTCATGCTGAATACGCAGTAACATGATGACATCACTATCTTCTAACACTTCATCCCAAGAATGTGCAGCTTCAAAATCACCTGCCCACTCTTCTGGACAAAGGAATCGAACATTTGCGCCTAATTTTGTCAGTGCAGTCGCATTTGATTTTGCTACACGGCTATGTGAAATATCTCCGACAATCGTAATATTCAGCCCTTCAAATGTTCCAAACTCTTTACGAATCGTATAAAGATCCAACAAACTTTGTGATGGATGTTGACCTGCTCCATCACCAGCATTAATAACTGCACAATCGATGCCTTCTAATAATTCGTTGTAATATTCATCCTCTTTCGCACGAATGACTACCGCATCTAGACCAATCATTTCGAGTGTTTTGACCGTGTCATACATCGTTTCACCTTTTAGAGCACTTGAGAATCCTGCATCAAATGGGATAACAGTACATCCGATACGACGTTCAGCCATTTCAAAACTTGTCTTCGTTCTCGTGCTCGGTTCAAAAAAAAGATTCGCTACATGGTAAGGGCGTGTTAACTGTGACTCTTCACCGTTTTCAAACGCCTGCGCACGATCAAGCATGTGCAAAATCTCTTCGTTTGTTAAGTGTTCCATCGATAATAAATTTTTCATCATTTGCGCCTCCGATTTACGTCGCTCTCACTCTTTTAAATTATAAGATAATCCCAACTGTTTACTTTTTACAGTTTAATGAAATATTCCATATTTTACTTTTCTTTTAAAAAAAGCCTACTTTTCAGAAAAAGTAGGCTTTCAAAGGTGTAACAAGCTAGAGCATCATCAAACTGACGTGCTACTCTCGCTCACTATTACCCTTTTCTGCCTCTCTGGACAACTTTTAAAAGGTATTGCTATTTAGTTAGTCGTAATCTTCTATATTCTTATCGCTACCTGGTAAAATCAAGTTCAGTAAAACACCGACGATTGCTGCAAGCGCCATTCCACCTACTTCAAGGTTGATTGATTCAATCGCAATTTTCGCATTACCAATCCCGATAACTAAAATAACTGACGCGATTACCATGTTACGATTGTTACCGAAATCTACACGACTTTCAACGAACATACGTAAACCGCTTGATGCGATAATCCCGAATAATAGAATCGAGATACCACCTAGTACAGATGTTGGGATTGTTGAAATAACCGCCATTACTTTTCCTAAAAACGACACTAAAATCGCCGCAATTGCTGCACCCAAAATGACATATACCGAATATACTTTTGTAATTGCTAACACACCGATGTTTTCACCGTACGTTGTTTTTGGTGGACCACCGATTAACGCACTGACAAATGTACCTAATCCATCACCTAATAATGAACGATGAAGACCCGGATCCTTTATGTAATTTCGTTCTACTACTTTTCCTAATACTAATTGGTGACCAATATGCTCTGAAATCGTTACGATAACAACTGGTACCATTGCTAGTAAAATCGTTGCTGTTACGTTAAATTCATAATCCGCACCTGGAATTAAGAAGTTCGGCATTGCGAACCAGCTCGCTTCCTTCACTGGTGCGAAGTTGACGATACCAATCGCTAGCGAGTATAAGTACCCAACAACTAAACCAAGTAAAATTGGCATTGCGCTTAAAATATTTTTGAAATATACATTGAAAATAATCGCTGCAAATAATGTCACAAGTGCTGCTGAGAAATGTAAACCGTTGTATTCGCCGTTTACATTCATCGCCATATTTACAGCCGTTCCTGCTAAACCTAATCCGATAACGATAATGACTGGTGCTACAACGATTGGCGGAAGTAATGCCATTAACCATTTATAGCCCGTTAATTTGATTAATAATGCTACGATGGCATATACAATTCCGACCACCATTGCCCCTATCATTGCATTTCCTGGATTGATTGCTACACCTGATGCATCTAGCCCTGCCACCGTAATAATTGGTGAAATAAAGGCAAATGAAGAACCCAAGTAAGCTGGTACTTTAAATTGTGTGATTAATAGAAAGATAATTGTTGCAATCCCACTCGTTAAAAGTGCAATTGCTGGATCTAAACCTACTAACTGTGGTACTAAAATTGTTGAGCCGAACATTGCAAATAAATGTTGGAAACTAAGTGTAATTAACTGTCCGCCTGTTGGTTTATCATGAATGTCTAACACTGGTCTTGACATTGTTTGTTCCTCTTTTCTGCAATTAATCTTCTTTGTGTATTGTTACGATGTCTTGTCCGTCTACTTCTACTAAATTGACTACGATTCGTTCTTGTCCTGAAGTCGGGATATTTTTTCCGACATAATCAGCTCTTATTGGTAACTCTCGATGTCCACGATCGATTAAAACGGCTAATTGAATTTGTGAAGGTCTTCCTAAGTCCATCACTGCATCTAGTGCTGCTCGCACTGTCCGCCCTGTATACAACACATCATCAACGAGTACAATTTTTTGATCATTCACTTTGTAGTCGATATCAACTTGCTGCACTTGCGCCTCATCGTTCACTTGCTTTGTCGATAGGTCATCTCGGTACAATGTAATATCTAACTCGCCTGTGCGAATCGGTTTACCTTCAATTTTTTCAATGCGCTCTGCTAAGCGTTTAGCTAGAAATGCACCGCGTGTTTTTATCCCGACTAAAATACACTGATCAATTCCTTTATTTCGTTCAATAATTTCATGTGCAATGCGTGTTAGCGCACGATTCATTGAAGGTGCATCTAAAAGTTCCGTAATCTGTGCCATGTTGTTTCTCCTTCCGTATGTAATTTTGTCCGTTCGGTAATTTGTGTATAAACCATTCCAATAAAAAATCCTCTAGACTTTAGTCTAGAGGATTGGAAAGTTTGCATGTTGAAATAGCGCATAAGAAAATTTGCATCACAAATAATCTGTTGCTTCACAAGTACCTTCTCAGTCTCTCTGGACTGCCATTAAAGGTGAATATTAAATTTCACAACGTTAACTAGACTTGCTCTCGTCAAATCTTTTGTTTAACTGTTGTAAGTATAGTCCTCAAAAATATATAAGTCAAGTAACTTTAAAAAAGTCGGACAACTAAAATAATAAGTGTTTATATTATGAATTATCCAACAATTGTAAAGGTAATATACACAGGCAGTATTATGTTGTGAGTTGTAGAATTTATCAACATAAGTAATATTAATTTGACATATCATTTATCAGCCCACATATAAATAGCATGAAAAAATCTTAATGATTTCTCCATGCTACTAATTTACGCTAAAATGCTTTTATTCATCCCTTAATGATGCAAGTAATTGTTGGAAATCTTCCGGAAGCGGTGTTGAAAATTCTAAATACTCGCCTGTTACTGGATGTGTAAAGCCTAATACACCTGCGTGTAATACTTGCCCACCAAAATCAATCGTTTTACGTGGTCCGTACTTTGGATCGCCCACTAATGGGAAACCGATATAGTTCATATGCACACGAATTTGATGCGTGCGCCCTGTTTCTAGTCGACATTCAACTAACGTATAATCACCGAAACGCTCAATCACTTGGAAATGCGTAACAGCATGCTTACCACCGTCTACTACTGCCTGCTTTTGACGGTCCTTCGTATCACGACCAATCGGTGCATCAATTGTCCCTTTATCATGTGCAATATGCCCGTGCACTAGCGCTGTATATCTACGTGTTACTGTTTTTGCAACTAATTGATTAACTAAGCTTTCGTGTGCTACGTCGTTTTTAGCGACCATTAAAAGACCTGTTGTGTCTTTATCAATGCGGTGTACAATTCCTGGACGCATTACGCCGTTAATACCCGATAAGTCTTTACAATGATACATTAAACCGTTTACAAGCGTCCCCGTCGTATGACCAGGTGCTGGATGTACAACCATTCCACGTGGTTTATTGACAACTAACACATCTGCATCCTCGTAAACGATTTCTAAATTTAAATCTTCCGCTACAATTTCAAGCTCTTCTGCTTCTGGTACTGTAATTTCAATAACGTCACCAGTTTTCACTTTGTATTTAGGCTTCACGACCTCACCGTTCACTGTTAAAACGCCTTCCGATACCCAGTTACCAATCTGTGTACGTGACCATTCTGTTTGCAGGCTAGACACCGCTTTATCGATACGTTCTCCTGCATGTTGTTCCTCGATTGTATATGTTACAACTGTCATTTTTTCACCTTTTTCTTTTCTGCTCGGTCTTCCATTATCATTGCTATTAGTAGCATAATCACAGCAATTGTTAATGCTGCATCTGCAATATTAAAGATTGGGAAGTGGTAGTTGATAATTGGAATTAATACATCTACAAAATCCACTACTTCACCATAATATAATCTGTCTATAAAGTTCCCAATTGCTCCACCAAGTAACAGCATTAAACTTACTTGGAAAAACGGCTTCCCTTTTGCTTCTGTATGATAGAAATAAATAATACCAATAATTACTCCTATTGTTACAATTGTAAAGAGCCACATTTGCCCTTCTAACATTCCCCACGCAGCGCCGCGATTGCGATGTGAAAGTAAACCAAACCATGGATCCCAAATAGCGATTCGTTCGCCAAGCTCCATATTTTTTACAACTATCCACTTCGTTATTTGATCTAGTATTACGACAATTAACGCAATCCCGTAAAATTTTTTCACAAAGACGCCCCCTACAAAATATCTAATCTATTCTAACATAATTAGGCGATGATGTTTAATATTTATATCTTCCTCAAAAAATAAACATACTGCATCTAATAAAGTGAAACTTCAATTAGTAGGGGTTTTCCTCATCCCCTACTGATTGTTAGTTGAACCAATCGGGCTTTTA
>JBJEFO010000146.1:0-4174 GCA_051874135.1 Lysinibacillus sp. | reverse complement strand
GCATTTGCGCTAGCCGCACGTTCCGCATGAGCCCGCAAAATGCGTGCGGTCTCATTCTCCACGCTCATGCGGCGTTTACCGCGCAAATGCAAACGTGTTGCGTCCTCTATATTCAAAAAAAGAAATAGAATAGTAACTACTTCTTTTTACATGATAGAACGCAATCATCACGCCATTCGCGCCTCGCATGCGGAACGTGCAGTCAGCGCGAATGTATAAAAGTTCAACTTATATACAAATAAAAAAGCGTCTCTACTTTAATTGTAGAAACGCTCCGTTAATGATTGCTACTTACATTTATCTGCATTTAGCTTTAATTTTTGTTATTTTTGATTTACTACATCAAGGCACCAGCAGAAATTATCCCAAGCAGATAACCAGCCGCTAAATAGTTCAGATGAATCGTCCCAACGAACATCGAATTTCTTTTGACCATCTACATCCACTAAATATATAGCCAGTGTGTCATCAGCCTTAGAAACTGCAATTTTCATACCATTTTCAAGCTGTTCTTCAGTAAATACAACGTCCTGAACCGAACGCACCTGTGCTTGTTCAAATACTTGTTTGTTAATAATTCTGTAATTCATAATAAACCTCCAATAAAACTATCTGTTATGTTAAATTCCTACTTTATCAGTAAATCATAGGACTTTAATATACACTTGACTAAAGTTAAGCATGTTTAATCAAAACCATCATTATCTTGTATGTTATATGTAGATAAGTAGATTTTGATAAACTCAATACTCAAATTAAGAACTTCACTTTAAGCTACTACAAATTTTAACACACTTAATAGTAAATCTATATTAAAAATGTTATAAAAAAATTCATTTATTTTGTTCGATTATACAATATATAGATTTAAATGGTATATATAGTATTGCTTTGTTGGAAAATGTACATTTTTATTGGATACTAACTGGAAAAGCCGTTATACCTTTATGATCGGCAACGGCTTTTGAATTGTACTAGTAATGATATTATTCCTCTAAATAATCAAATTTTCGGGCTTGTTCAATTTCTTCTCTAGAAATTTGCCCTGATAATTGATCGATTTCTGATACTGGCATGAATTCAACTTCTTCATCCATCCCAATTTCTTCGGGATCATCGTATAATTCATCATAGTCATCAAAATCACCTTCGAAATCTGATGGCGTTTCAGAAGTACCGTATTGAGCAACGATTTGGAATGTATCTTCATAATCATGAATATCGTCTTTATCATCTCGCCCAGCAAACGAATTATCGACTGCCGGTAAAATGACTTGCTCCTCTACAGGTCGGTCTGTTGGAACAAATTTTGCATCTGTATGGTCGATACAAAATAGCGTATATGGAATAGCCTCTAAGCGCTCAAACGGAATATCTACACCACATTCCGCACAAACTCCATACGAACCATTTTCGATTGCTTCAAGTGCTGCATCTACTTTTTCTAACGCATCATCCTCATGCGCTTTAATCGCAATATCTTTCTCACGCTCGTATAATTCAGTCGCTAAATCTGCAGGATGGTTATCAATCGTCGATAATTCATCAATCGAGTCACGCAAACTGCCTTTGTCTAGTAACCCATCTGCTTTCTCCATCACTACTTCAGCATCGTTTTTTTGTTCAATCAGCATTTTTTTTAATGTCGCGATTTGTTTTTCAGTTAGAATGGCCATCACGTCCTTCCTTTTCCGTTTTAGTATGAACGGAATGACGTGAAGTTATAAATTATGTTGATAAATCTTTGCTCCAAGCTATTTGTTAGAAAACTTTTGCTTGGCGTTTATAAAGAAAATCGTCCCTACTATAAATAACCCTGTACAAAGCCAAACCGTAATACCATCATACGCTCCAGAAAAAAACGTACTATTTGCTAAAATAACAACTAGCATCATCGTCATGATAATATACATTGCCGTTACAAATTTCATCAACACCACAGCCCTTTTGTAAATTTTCTATAAGCTATACTACTAGATTACTAGCTCCATATCCTTCACATACACGGCAGTACCTGAAATTGAAATGTCTAATTGTTCAGCTGTTCCACTTACATGAACAAACACTTTACCGTCCTTACCTATCTCATGCCCTTGTTCAACGATAAGAGTAGCAGGTAATGAAAGTAACGGATTCACATATTTTTTATAGTATGCCCCCATCACGCCAGAAGCAGTTCCTGTAACAGCATCCTCAATAGTGCCTGAATATGGTGATGAAAAGTGCCGGCCGTGCATTGTACTTTCCTCATCTCGTACTTCCAAACAAATTGGATGAATGGACATTTTCGGCATTTCTTTTAAAATCGATGGAAATGTAGCTGTTTGAGGTTTCATTTTCCCAAAACTCGCCAAATCTCTTATCGGCACGATTAATGTCCAAATCCCCGTACTACCATAAAGTGTCGGGTAATCTGTATTTATATCTTGCTCCTGTAAACCGATTGCTTCCGCTAAGTCCTTTATTGATCCTTCAAACGGCACGAACTGTGGTACTGCATGTTGCATCGTAATAAATGTTTGATGATTTTCTTCATATATATTGATCGGCAACACGCCCGCTTTTGTTTCAATCGTAAAATCTGTTTTGTTCAATTTCCCTTCGCGCAATAAAGCAAATACCGTTCCGATTGTCGCATGACCGCATAAATTATTTTCATGTCCCGGTGTGAAGTAGCGAATTTGAAAATCTGCTATTGTTGAAGGTAAGACAAAAGCCGTCTCATTGAATCCAACAGCAGCTGCAATTGACTGCATTTGTCTGTCGCTAAAATCCTCCCCATTTAATACAACCCCTGCTGGATTGCCCTTTTCAGGAATCGCACTAAATGCATCGATATGTTTAATTGTTACTTTTGGCAAAATGGACACCTCTTTCGTTTCGTCAAATATACAAATATTTTACTTTAAAACATAAAAAAGAGACACCTTCTAAAAGATGTCTCTACTTTAAACTAACGATTTACTTTATTTTTTAAAAATTAAAGTTTAACGATGTTAGCTGCTTGTGGTCCACGGTTGCCTTCTTCTACGTCGAATTCAACTTTTTGACCTTCGTCTAATGATTTGAAACCTTCACCTTGAATTGCTGAGAAGTGAGCGAATACGTCAGATCCACCTTCAACTTCGATAAAACCGAAACCTTTTTCTGCGTTAAACCATTTAACTGTACCTTGTGCCATGTGTAATGACCTCCAAAAATTTAAATTATAATTTAGAACTTCTTCGAAAAAAAATTCACCCATTACCAAAAGTATCGAACACTCACGATTACTTTTGGTAATAGGTGAATTGATTGTTCCAGTGAAGCAGTTTAATTATATGTCTTACTATATACTAGATTTTTCTATTTGTCAAACTGTTTGGCATTTTTTATTGGCAGAATTTTTTAAAATTTGATTTCATCTTAGTCGATTTGCTTACATTTCCATTCATCTAAACCAACAGTAGAATTATGGACTAAACTACAAGTCGGTTGCCGTAACTTTTGCGGAATTATATACTGAATTATGGAATTATATACACAAAAAAGTTATTAATTAACGTTAGGACGTGGCATATATGGAATTTGTTTTTATACATGGTCTCGGACAAAATGCATCTAGTTGGAATCAAACGGTTTCTTATTTAGCGAAGCATCGTCATGTAAATTGCCCTGACTTATCTGCAATGCTTCATGAAAAAGAGGCTACATATAACAACCTATATAATAGCTTTATAAAATACTGCGAACAGATTGATCAACCGTTACATTTATGCGGATTATCATTAGGCGGAAATCTAGCGTTAAATTATGCGATAGATTATCCAGAAAAGGTAGAATCATTAGTGTTATTAGGCACACAGTATAATATGCCGAAATTATTATTGAAACTGCAAAATAGTATTTTTCGGTTTTTACCAAAAGCTACTTTCCACGAATTAGGATTCAAAAAAAGTGATTTCATTCAGCTAACAAATTCAATGCTACATTTAAATTTCACGAGCAATTTAATCGACATTTCCTGTGCGACTTTAATTGTTTGTGGAGAGAAAGACTATCCAAACAAAAATGCCTCAAAAGCTTTAGTAAAACGTATTCCAAAAGCAGAACTTCAGTTAATTCCGAACGCTGGACATGAATTAAATACCCAAGCACCACAAAAATTAGCGCAAACACTCGAAACTTTCTATGA
>JBJEFO010000145.1:0-18343 GCA_051874135.1 Lysinibacillus sp. | reverse complement strand
ATGCTAGAGCATCTTTATCCTTTTTTAGCAAGCACTGATTTTGATGTTGAACCTATTATTTAATCGATATTTATTAAAAGAGAAAGGCTGTATTAAAAGTCAAATCAACTTTTAATACAGCCTCTCTTCATTAATAATCTAAATCACACTTATCTAATGGAACAATTTTTGTTTTATGTTTAATTTTATAGCCCATCCATAATAGTGCAAATAATGGTAGACCAATATAAGAAACTAAAATACCGTACCAGTCAATCGTACCACCTGTGAAGGCTGCATAGTTTTGACCTAGGACAACAATCATACATACCGTAAACGCAAATAACGGACCGAACGGATAAAGCGGTGCTAAATAAGGTAAATCTTTCAAATCACGTCCTTGTGCTACATATGCTTTACGGAATCGATAGTGGCTAATCGCAATACCTAACCAAGCGATAAACCCTGACATACCGGATGCATTTAGTAACCAAATATAGACGACACCATCACCAAAGAATGATGCTAAAAACGATACTGAGCCTACAGCAAGTGTTGCTAGTAATGCGTACACTGGGATACCACGTGTATTGACACGCGCAAACAATTTCGGCGCTTTGCCATCTACCGCCAATTGGAATAACATACGGCTCGCTGCATATAAACCTGAGTTACCTGCTGATAACATCGCTGTTAAAATAATCGCATTCATTACAGAGGCAGCAAATGCTATCCCTAAGTTCTCAAACACGATCGTAAACGGACTCATCGCGATATTATCCGATAATAAACGCTCGTCTGTATACGGGATTAATAAACCAATCGCTGCAATGGCGAAAATATAGAACAGTAAAATACGCCAGAATACCGAGCGTACTGCTTTTGGAATATTCTTGCCTGGATCATCTGTTTCACCAGCTGTTACCCCAAGCATTTCTGTCCCTTGGAAGGAGAATCCAGCTGCTAAGAAAATACCGAACATCGCCATGAAACCACCATGGAATGGCGCATCATCCACGAAAAAGTTTTTGAATCCAACCGGATCATTACCACCTAAAAGGCCAAAAATCATTAAAAATGACACAATGATGAAAATAATGACCGTTGCTACTTTAATCATCGCAAACCAATATTCACTCTCACCATACGCTTTCACTGACAATAAGTTAAATGTTAAAATAATGGCAATAAATAACACTGCCCAAAGCAATGACGAACTATCCGGGAACCAGTACTTCATAATAATTGACACCGCTGCAATTTCTGCCGCAATTGTAATCGCCCAGTTGTACCAGTAGTTCCAACCAAGCGCAAACCCTAATGCTGGATCAACGAAACGCGTTGCATACGTACTAAAAGAACCGGAAGTTGGCATAAAGGCTGCCATTTCACCAAGGCTTGTCATTAAAAAATACACCATAATCCCAATGAGTGCATACGCAAGTAATGTACCACCAGGACCGGCAGTGGCAACAGCAGAACCAGATGCTAAAAACAAGCCTGTCCCGATTGTTCCACCTAATGAAATCATCGTAATATGACGACTTTTTAATCCACGCTTCAACTCGGATTTATGACCGAGCTGATCAATTTTAATCTCACTCATATTATAAAAACTCCTCAATTTTTTTATTGATGGTATTTTGGTAGTGAGGCTTGAGCATTTACACACATATCCATTATCAGACAATTTAAAAACCGCCATAAAAAGCTATGACGGCATCCAAAATACCTCATCAACTTGAAACGATAGCTCACCCGCTTAAAACAGCGGCAGTTCTGTCCCTATTCGAGTACAGCCCCAGCATAGTGCTTGAAGAGCAACACTACACTTCGGCAACCATTCCTTTCGTAAAGCGTCTCTGATTCTCTCAATCTCAGCTATATTACTTATAATGGTCGCGACCTCTACCCCATTTTCACATGAGGTAATTACTATTAAATTAAAATATGTAACCAGTCTAACATAGCATTTTTTTGTTATCAATCCCTTTTACTTATTCAGTTTTTTCTAACTTTTCAAACATCTCTAACGGTATTTACAAAGCATTTTCAGCGGCATATCCACTTATTTAGTTGAGCATAAAAATACAAAAATTAAATTGAAATTTCATTGTTATTGTTATTCGGACCAAACAATTAGAGTTTTCTTCATACTAGGTTCGTCCAAATCAAAAAGTTCGTTGTGAACGAACAAATGATTCGTTTATTTTTATTGTTATAGCAATTTCTTTGTGAGTTTTTGCATATATTGCTAATAGCAATCGAACGGTTCACGATTAATACAAACATACGTGCTTATTTATGATATAATACTTCATTATATTTGAAGGAGAACAGTATGTTTCGGAAACGGCGTAAACCAAAGAAGAAGCGCACTTTATTATTGCGATTGCTACCATTTTTAATAGCAGGAGGCATCGGCTGGTACTATATAGAATCGATTAAAGGTATCGGTGTCGGGATTGGTGCGTATGTATCACTATTGCTCGGCTTTAAAGTTTGGCTACGTACACGTCAATCAGCACGTCTACGAAAAGCCGGAATTACACAGGTCGATCAGATGACTGGCGAAGAGTTTGAGCGTTTCCTAGGAGAATTATTTAAACGTCGCGGATTTAAAGTTTCATATACTGCGACAAGCGGCGATTACGGTGCGGATTTAATTTTGAAAGACGGGAAAGACATTATTGCCGTTCAAGCAAAGCGTTATTCGGGCTCTGTCGGTGTAAAAGCTGTACAAGAAATTATCGGGGCTGTAAAAATGTATAATGCTACAGAAGCTTGGGTTGTGACCAATAGTTACTATACAAAACAGGCGGTGAAGCTCGCAAATATTAATGATGTGTACTTAATTGATCGCAAAGAGCTAATCAAAATGATTTTGGAAAAATAAATAATGGGCAGTATCTCAATCAAATTCGGGATGCTGCCTTTTCATTTTTCAAATATACGAACTACTGAATATCGGTACTTATCAAAAGATTAGTCTGTATTAAGCAAAACTAGTGGGATTTTCAGCAAGTATGTATTAACATTTTGATTCGTATCCATACTAAAGTGAAAACTTTTCGAGGAGGATTTCAATGGCACATTTACAATCACGAATGGACTATGCAACTGGTCTTTTTCGTACAGCTGAATATGAGGAAGCAAAAATTATTTTCAATCACTTGTTAAAAATATACACAAGGCAATCGCACATCGAAAATATGTGTCTTTGCTTATATAGACTAGCTTGTATCGCCTATATACAAGGAGAAATGAAAAAGTTTGATGAACTTTTTAACTACTATAAAACACTTATTTTAAAAATAGAGAATCGAAAACTATTAGCTGAATATGCGCTACTAAACGGTTTGAAGGAACTGTCTGTACAACACTATGAACAAGCTATTCAAGCATTTTCAAACGTAGTGCCGATTGCAGACGAGCTAACCTTAGTGAAACTCAAAGTCTCAGCACTACTGTCCATTCAAAAGTGCTATCTATTCCTTGATTATTTCGATCGTTCTTTAGAAATGAGCGATGAACTTTGGCTTACCTATAAAGAGACAATTACATCCGATGCTGGACAACTTCTCCACTATATGCTGAATCGTGTAGATACGCTTTATGCATTAGAACGCTTTGAAGAAATGAATTTATTAATTACAAAATGCGAAGCACATCCTGATTTACATATGATGCTGAAAGAATACGCAAAAACGCTACTCGCTCGCGCGAAATATTACATGGCAAAAGCCGATCCACATACGGCGATAAGCTCTTTAGAAAAAGCAATCAAACTGGCAGAAACACAGGAGGATATTAACCTTCTAAGCGAAGTGTATGAAATAGTAATTAACAATTACGAAATGCGTGGAAAAACAAAGCAAGCTTTATATTATGCTAAAAAACAGCTTGAATTGCAGAAAGAATTAGTGAAGAAATAAAATAGGAATCCCACGGAAAAGGCTTTCCGTGGGACTTTATATACATCAATACAACTTGTTCTGGTAAAAGTAATTCGGCTTATTAATAATATTCGGAATAGGCTCATGGAAAATATGTGTTGTAGCTGGCGATAATGGTGGCACTAACCATGTCCAGTTACCTGTTACACTACGGCCTTGCTTTCCTTCTTGTTCTTGAAATAATTTAAACTGCTGTGCCGCTGTATGATGGTCGACTATGCTAACCCCTGCTTCCTTGAATGAATGCAGTACAGCAATATTCAACTCAACTAATGCACGATCCTTCCAAAGAGAAGTATTCGTGTCTCGATTTATACGAAGGCAATCAGCTACTTTCGGTAAATAGTTATAGCGCTTCGTATCCGCAAAATTACGTGCGCCAATTTCAGTACCCATGTACCAGCCATTAAACGGCGCCGCCTGGAAATCTACCCCTCCGCAATTAAAGCGCATATCTGAAATTATTGGTACTGCATACCATTTTAAACCGAGCTCCTTGAAACTTTCGTATTCAGGATGGGTTATCTCTACTTCTAAGACGTGTTTTTTCGGAATTTCAAAAACTTTAGGCTTCTTACCATCTACTTGAATGACAAGCGGTAGAATTTCAAATTCCGTTTTTTTCGACTCCCACCCAAGCTCCATGCAAACATTTGTAAATGCAATAGAATGCGGATCTCCTATAACTCCCGTACTCGTTTCGTATCCTGCATAGCGGATTAATTGGTGATTCCAAATGCGTACACGAGTTGGATGAAAAACAGTAATAGCTGGTCGAATTTTCCCTTCGTTTGTCGCAAAATCAATATGGCGAACGAGCGCTTCAAAGATTTCCGTCTCTTCGACTAGTTCGCGTTCATCAAATACATGTAATGACTGCCAAAATAATCGCCCGATACATTTATTACTATTTCGCCAAGCAACGCGAGCACCAAAAGTCAATTCCTCTGTTGTCGGTACATACTCCTTCGTTTCTTCAATTTGCTGTAATCGATCATTGAGCCATTTCTTCGATAAATGATTCTCTTGTGTATATAAAGTTAAAAAATTGATTGTTTCCTGCATACGGTTCGTCATCGTTATCATCATCTATTCCCCCATTTCCCTCATTGTAGAAGACGATGAATGATGAAAACAACGAACATGCTAGCAATTAAAAGATGTATATTTCATATATGACTAAAAATGGTCAAAATTAAATTAGTAACCTAAGCGCCTTCAGCCTACTTTTTTTACAATAAAACACCCCCTCGTACAACGACCTTCCCATTTTTAATAACGGTATCCGTATGATTCATGCCGTAAAAATATTGCAATTGCTTGTAGTTAGAGACATTTAAAATGAGTATATCTGCCTTTTTGCCGCGCTCTAAAGAACCGATTTCGCCCCCTCTATTAATGGCATAGGCCGCATTAATTGTCGTTGCTGTAAGTACTTCCTCCATCGTCATACCCATATGCATACAAGCTAAATTTTGAATAAATGGTAAACTAATTGTTGGAGAAGATCCCGGGTTAAAATCCGTTGAAATAGCGACTGGCACACCTTCATCAATAATAAAGCGCCCTCTCGCATAAGGTGCCTTCAAGAAAAATGCCGTCCCTGGTAGTAATACCGCAATCGTACCTGCTTCCGCCATAGCACGTATCCCTTTATCTGATGCGACGAGAAGATGTTCTGCAGAAATAGCCCCTACCTGTGCAGCTAATTCTGCTCCCTCATAACATTCGATTTCATCTGCATGTATTTTCGGTATTAATCCTAATGCGTTTCCCGCTTCTAAAATACGGCGTGCCTGTTGTGGCGTAAATACACCCTTCTCACAAAATACATCATTAAACTCTGCTAATTTACCTTTCGCAACTTGTGGTAACATTTGCTGAATAAGGACATCGACAAATGCATCTTCGTTCCCTTTGTACTCCTGTGGGACAGCATGTGCTCCCATAAATGTCGGCACAACATCAATCGGATGCTTTTCTTGGAGCGCCTTAGCTACTTCTAGTTGTTTCTTTTCGTTTTCCCAATCTAATCCGTAGCCTGATTTTGCCTCCACCGTCGTTACACCATGCTTTAAAAAGTCATTCAAACGCAAATAGGATTTGGCATATAATTGTTCGAACGATGCTGCTCGGGTCTTTTTAGTCGTGTTATGAATGCCTCCACCTGCATTCATAATTTCCATATACGTTTTTCCTTCAAGCCGCATTTGAAATTCATCTTCCCGCGTTCCACCATGTACGAGATGTGTATGACAATCGACAAGCCCCGGCATAACTACTTTACCGCTTGCATCTATGACTTCTACTTTTTCCATTAGCTGCGGATACGCTAGCTTTAATGTTTCAAGCGGTGCAATATCAACAATACGCCCATTCGCCAGCAACAAACTGACATCCGTTTGCACACTAATATCTTTCATCGCTTCTTTTGTTCGAGGTCCTTTTACATCACTTGCCATCGTAATCACTTCATTTGCGTTAATAATTAAAAGGTTCATCATATCAATCCTTTAACATCGGCATGTAAATACCTTTTTCTTTTGCTGTTCGGATAGCGATTTCATATCCTGCATCTGCATGGCGAACAACACCCATACCCGGATCTGCTATGAGGACACGATTTATTTTGTCAGCCGCGAGCTTTGTACCATCTGCAACGAGTACTTGCCCCGCATGTTGGGAGTACCCCATACCTACACCACCGCCATGATGAATACTTACCCAGCTTGCTCCACTTGCGGTGTTGAGAAGTGCATTCAGTAAAGGCCAGTCTGATACGGCATCCGAACTATCTAACATCCCCTCTGTCTCGCGATTTGGCGATGCAACAGAGCCAGAATCTAAATGATCACGCCCAAATACAATCGGTGCCTCTAGCTCACCACTTGCAACCATGTCGTTTACGCGTAATGCAAAACGGTGACGATCCCCGTAGCCAAGCCAGCAAATACGTGCCGGTAGCCCTTGCCATTTCACCATTTGTTGTGCCATATCAATCCAATTGACGAGTCCTTCATCTTCAGCGAACATTTCTTTTGCTAGTACATCAATTTTATAAATATCTTTTGGGTCACCCGATAATGCAGCCCAGCGGAACGGCCCTTTCCCTTCACAAAATAACGGACGAATATAAGCAGGTACGAACCCTGGGAAATCGAATGCATCAGCCACTCCCATTTCCTTTGCATAGGCACGAATGTTGTTACCGTAGTCGAACACTTCTGCTCCAAGCTTTTGAAATTCCAGCATCGTTCGTACATGCTCTGCCATCGTTTCTTTCGCTTTTTGTTCATATGTTTTTGAATCTTTAGCTCTCAGCTCTAGCGCTTCTTCTAACTTCATATTATTTGGTACATAGCCGTTAATTGGATCATGTGCCGACGTTTGATCTGTCACAAAATCCGGCACGATTCCCCGATTTAATAACTCCCTGTTTACGTCTGCACAGTTTCCTACTATCCCAATGGATGCAGGTTCCTTCGCGGCACATAATTTTTCGATTAACGTAAGTGCTTCATCAACGGTTGTAGCTAAGTAATCACAATAACCTTCATTAATTTTTCGTTCAATTTTCGCACGATCCACTTCAACGACTAAAATAACGGCTCCTGCCATTTTCCCTGCAAGTGGCTGTGCACCACTCATGCCACCCATACCACCTGTTAAAATAAACTTCCCCCGCAAATCAGGGGAACCAAACTTTTTCTTTCCTGCTTCTATAAAACTTAAATACGTGCCTTGCAATATCCCTTGTGCACCAATATAAATCCAACTACCAGCTGTCATTTGCCCGTACATCATTAAATTTCGTTCCTCTAATTCATAAAAATGATCCCAATTTGCCCACTTCGGTACAATATTCGAATTGGCAATCAAAATTCTTGGTGCATGTTCATGTGTACGAAAAACTGCAACTGGCTTGCCGGATTGCACGATTAATGTTTCATCATTTTCTAGTACTTTTAATGTTTCAATGATTTTTTCATAGCTTTCCCAATCGCGAGCAGCACGTCCTATTCCGCCATAAACAATTAGTTCATCAGGATTTTCCGCCACTTCTGGATCTAGATTGTTCATGAGCATGCGCATAGCGGCTTCTTGTGTCCATCCTTTACATGTCAATATATTCCCTCTTGGTGCCTTTATTTGTGCTTTAAAATTCACTTTTTCCACCCCTTTGTTTAACGTATGGAGTAGGCTTTTGAATTATGTAATCAAGGCATTTATACTAAAGTGGAATACATATTTTAAGGAGGATTTCGAATGGGTCGTTTATCAGAAAAAGTCGCAATTATTACGGGCGGAGCTAATGGAATCGGTAAGGCCATTGCTGCGCGTTACGCACAGGAAGGCGCAAAAATTGTCATTGCTGACTTTAATGCAGAAGCATTAAATGCTACTGTAGAAAGTTTTAAAAATGCAGGACATGAAGCGTTTGGTGTACAAGTAAATGTAGCCGTAGAAGAAGATGTACAACGTATGGTAGATGATGCGGTTGCTCACTTTGGCCGTGTCGATATTTTAGTCAACTGTGCTGGCGTACTTGATTATATGCAAGCTGCGCACAACGTAGATGATGATATTTGGAATCGTGTAATGGATATTAATGTAGGTGGCGTAATGCGTGGTATGCGCAAAGTATTACCGTTATTTACAGAGCAAGGTAGCGGGGTTATCGTAAACTTAGCTTCTATTGCAGGACTAACAGGTGGACGAGGTGGCTTAACATATACAGCTGCTAAACATGCCGTAGCCGGGATGACAAAAAACGTCGCTTCTCACTATGGTGCCCAAGGTGTACGCTGTAACGGTATTGCACCTGCTCAAGTAGAAACAGGCTTAACGCAATCTATGGAAGGCTATGATATGTTCGGCCTTAAACAAGCAACACGCGGCGTACAATTAATGAACCGCGCTGCACAACCAGAAGAAATCGCAAACATTGCGCTATTTTTAGCAAGTGATGAATCTTCTTATATTAACGGTGTTGTACTAGCCGCTGATGCTGGTTGGAGTGCTTATTAACAATAAAAATCCGAGAGAAGCTTATGCTTCTCTCGGATTTTTTTATTGTACCCGGTACAAAGGTGGTACCATGGTGGCACCTCCCCGGTACAAAGGTGGTACTAGTTCTCTTCAATATCTTTACGATTTTTCTTCAGCATTTTTGATAGTACTTCATACACGATTGGTACGATAACTAATGTTAATAATGTTGAAGATAATAAACCACCGATTACTGTGATAGCTAAATCTTTTGAAATTAGACCGCCGCCAGCTCCGCCAAATGCCATTGGTAACATCGCACCAATTGTCGCAATTGCCGTCATTAAAATTGGACGTAAACGCGTTGCCCCTGCTTCAAGAATGGCTTCACGCATAGTTAAACCTGCACGTTCCATATGAATGATACGGTCTACTAATACGATTGCGTTTGTTACAACGATACCGATTAACATTAATAGCCCCATTAAAACAGATACAGAAATTGTTTGATTTGTTGCCCATAAGCCAACCCATGAACCGATTACTGTGAATGGTAATGAGAATAGGATTGCAAACGGTGCTAAACCTTCACCGAATGTTACAACTAGGATGAAGTATACAATGGCAATTGCTGCAAGCATCGCTACCCCTAATTGTGAAAATGTCTCAGCCATATCTGCCGCTACACCCGCAACGCCAGTTGTAACACCTTTAGGTAAATCAAGTTCTTCTATTTTTTCATCAGCAGCAGATGTTGCTTTTGAAATGTCATCATCTGTAATTGTACCTGAAACCGTTGCATAATATTCACCTTCAGAACGAGCAAGCGAGTTTAATGCTTCCCCTTCTTCTAAACCAACTAAATCACCAATTGTCATTGTTGTGCCAAGTGCTGTTTGGATTTCAGTTGCTAATACATCATCAATCGACGTTGCAGCAGCTTTTGCTTCACGTTGAACAACTACTTCTAAATCATCGCCATCATGACGAACTGTTGTTAATACTTCTTTTGAAGATGTTTGTGATAATGCCATGACGATTTGACCTGTCGTTAAACCGTATTGCAGCACTTGTTGTTGATCTACTGTTAAAACGTGCTCAACATACGCATCTTCAAAGTCAGATGTTACATCTTCTAAACCTTTTACATCTTTCAAAGCTTCTTCTACTTGCTTCGCAGCTGTTGATAAATCTTCTAAATCTTCACTGTATAATGTGTAGCTCACTTCATTTGAAGACATGCCCATTGCAAAGTTTTGTGATTTCCACTCGCCTGTTTGACCAATGTTAAACACATACTCTTCCACTTCTTCACGAGCCGCTGGGAAGTCCTTCATATCTGGATCGAAAATCAGATACATTAAGGCACCGCCACCGCCGCCACCCATCATCATAGCTGCTGGGTCAACATTGTCTGGATCATTAATTGATACTTGAAGAATCTCAATATCTTCACGTTTTAATAGCTCTTGTTCTACCTCATCAATGTTCTTCACTGTCTGTTCCATTAACTCACCAGTCTCTGGTGTATACGTTAAATACATCATCTTCTCTTCATTAGAACCTAAGAATGAGAAACCAATTAACGGTGTTAATGCTAATGAACCTACTAATAGCACAATAGCTACAAGTGATGTTAACCACTTACGGTTTAAACATTTCTCTAAGAAATTGCGATACGAAACTGCTAGCTTGCCAGCTTCTTTATGTTGAGACTCTTCTTTTTTACCGTAAAGTTTTTTACGGAATAAGAAATGCGAAAGTGCTGGTACAATTGTAATCGCAACGATTAATGACGCCCCTAGCGCAAATGTCATCGTTAATGCGAATGGTAAGAATAATTCCCCAACCATACCACCAACAAAGATTAGTGGCGCGAATACCGCAACCGTTACTAATGTTGACGATAAAATCGGTTTGAACATTTCAATTGTTGCCTCGCGGATTAACGCACGACCTGTTAACTTTTCTTCTTTTAAGTGCATACGGCGGTAAATATTCTCTACTACTACAATCGAGTCATCAATTACACGACCGATTGCAACCGTAATAGCACCTAGCGTCATAATATTCAGTGTAATATCCATCCAGTTTAATAACAGTAACGCCATAAAGATTGAAACTGGAATCGAGATAATCGAAATAATTGTTGATTTGAAATCACGTAAAAATAGTAAAATAATTAAGACCGCGATTAAACCACCGAATACTGCTTTTTCAACCATTGTGAAAACAGAATCTTTAATTGGTTCCCCTTGGTCAAGAGACACATCGACAATTAATCCATCGATTGCTTTTTCCTCTTCTTCCATTAACTCTTTTACTGCATCTACTACGTCAACTGTATTCGCTTCTTGCCCTTTTACAATTTGAATTGCAATGGCATCTTCGCCATTTGTACGCGAAACCGATTGTACTTTACCTTCTACTTCAATCGTTGCGATATCACCTAAACGTACGAATGGAGAAGGATTTGTAGCAGATGGTGTTACTGGAATTAATAATTCTTTTAACTCATCTATTGATTTCACTTTACCGTCTACAGAAACAGCTTGCTCTCCAACCGCAAAGTCATATAGCCCTAATGAAATCGACATATCACTTGCTTGGATCATTTGTTTCACTGTATCTTCTGTTAAACCAAGTGCCTCCATTTTCGCAGTATCATATGTGAATGAAATTTGCTCAATATGCTGACCTGTAATTGTCGCTGAAGCAACGCCATCAATTTTTTCAATTTTCGGCAGTAAAATATCCTCTACCGTTGATGTTAAATCGACGATATCTTCTTCTGAACTACTTACAGATAAAGCGACAACTGGCATCATGTTCATGCTAATCGCCATAATTGTTGGCTCTTGTGCACCTTCTGGTAATGAAACATTACCAAGTGCCGATTCTAACTGACGCTTTTTCTCATCCATATCTACGCCATATTCATACTCTACTTGAACTTGAGCAACGTTAGATGAAGATGTAGAATAAACTGCTTTTACATCTTCCAGACTCTCAACTGCCTTTTCAAAAGGTACCGAGACATCATCCATCACTTGTTCCGGTGTAGCGCCTGGGTATACACCCATAACGATTAAGTACGGAATCGAAATATCAGGAATCGATTCCATTTTCATTCTTGTACCTGAATAAATACCTGACACTGTAATAATAATTGTTAATAACCATACAGCCAGCTTATTTTTCAGGACGAAATTAACTAAACCTTTCACTATTACACCTACCTTAGTTTGACTAAATCCATACATTTACTTATACTAATGACCAATCAGTCAAAAGTCAAGGAATCGAACAGGAGTGTCTTACATGATAAAAAAACAATTAATAATAGAAAATGCAATTCAACTATTTGCAGAGCAAGGATTCGAAGCTACTTCTATCCAACAAATCACGGATAAATGCGGGATTTCTAAAGGCGCCTTTTACTTATCCTTCAAATCAAAGGACGAGCTTATTTTTTCTTTAATTGATTATTTTATGACTGAAGTTGTGGCAGATATTGAACAGGTGGTCACTTCCGAACGACCAACTAGTCAGTTGTTATACGACTACTATACTGAAACCTTTAATACATTTAAAAAACATGCTGATTTTGCTCGAATTTTCATGAAGGAGCACCGCACTACTTTTAACGAAGAAATCTTTGAAAAAATCGAATCCTACATGTTCATCTTAAATAAACTTGTGCATGAAATTGTAAAAAAACAATTTCCTAATGTCGCCGATCAAATGGTACCCGATTTAGTTTTTACTATTCAGGCATTTAGTAGAGATTATGGGGAGCTATTTTTAAAGCATCAAGTTGATATTGATATTGATGTTCTATGCCGCTCATTAGTTGAAAAAATTTCAATTATCGCTGAACATGCTACAATTCCATTTTTCTCTCCAGAATGGTTGCGTGCAATGAATACGTGTTCCATAAAATTAACAAAAGATGAACTGATTCAATTTCTACAGCAAAAGATAACTGAATTTGATGATACTCTTATCCAAGACTCCATTGAAATTTTACGCAATCATCTAATAAATCCTTCGCTCTCTCCTGCATTAGAGCAAGGACTACTAAAAAATTTACGCGCAAATTCACATAGTAAATGGGTTGCTTACATTTACGAAGTATCGGATAAGTCATAATACTGTTACGATTTAACTTACTAAATCGTTGCACTAGATTTCCAATTAAATAAGGCAAAATGGTGACATTTTAAAGCGCCCCTCACTTCAGCTTTGGAAAGGTTTTTCATTCAACAATATTGTAAATTGAGGTAATCAGATGACAATATTGAAAAATTTTTCTGTTTTTATAATTTTCTCATCTAAGAAGAGGGGCTATGAAATGAATAAAAGAAAATTAATTTTATTAAGCTCAATTACAATATTAGTTATTATTCTGAATGTAGAAACGATATTGTATAGAATCCTGCATATCTTATCGTTGTAAATCCGCATTTCTGACGGGACCTCTAGAACCGGTTAAAAAATTCGGGAATGCGGTTTTTTAATAGCTTTAAACCCACAAGGAACAGACTAACAATAACAACGATAAGTTGATTAATTTAAAAGCAGCCTGACCGCGCTTAATGATTACGGTTTTTGGATTCAATTTCAAACCGTTTAGAGCTATTTTATGTTTTGGTATCATTATGTTAAAATTATTTAGTATTCTAAAAAAATAAATTTTAAAAAATGGAGGCAATCATTATTAATGAAAAAAAGAAATAAAAGCCTTGGAATGGGAATAAAAATTATAATGAATATTATAGGGGGATTAATAGCAGCTTACGGTTTAGAGTCTGTGTTAATTCCTAATAGTGTATCTGATGGCGGTATTACTGGGCTAAGTATTGTTGTGTCAAAAGTATTTGGTTTACCATTAGGTGTCCTTATTGCTATACTAAACGTCCCTTTCATTTATCTAGGCTATAAACAAATAGGAAGAACTTTTGCTATCTTATCCGTTACTGGTATTGCCTCTCTTGCTGTAGGTACTATGCTTATGCATCATGTTCCAACAATTATAGAGGGCGATGCATTGTTAATCACAGTTGTTGGGGGTATTTGCTTAGGTCTAGGAATGGGCTTATCGCTCCGCAATGGCGGCGCTTTGGATGGCATTGATATGTTAGCCGTATTACTTTCAAGAAGACTACCTTTTGGTACGAGTGATTTAATTTTATTCCTAAACATTTTTGTTTTTGCTGTTGTATCAACAGTGTTCGGCTTAAAAGGCGCTGTATTGTCTGCGATTGCTTACTTTATCGCTTCAAAAGTAATACATATTGTTGAGGAAGGTTTAAGTGGCTCTAAAACCTTTAAGATTATTACAAATGAGCCTGAGAAAATGGTAGCGACGATACGTGACCGTTTAGGACGTAGTGCTACGCTTAATAAGGTGCAAGGAGCTTATTCAAAAGAGGTTTTTTACGAAATCACATGCGTTATTAATCGAATGGAAGAGCGAAAAATGAAAGACATCATCCAAGAAATTGACCCTACTTCGTTTATTACAATATACGATGTAATAGAGGTTAAGGGTGGTAGTTTCAAAAAACGCGATATCCATTAATATACGAAAAGCTCTGCCGACATTGGGCAGAGCTTTTTTAACGAATCCGAAAGTATGTGTTTTTCTAAAACGGGAACAACAACGGAACGACAAGCATCATTACAATAAACATAATGACTTGTAACGGTACCCCCACTTTCATAAAGTCTATAAATTTATAACCACCCGCTGTCATAACAAGCGAGTTCGTCGGTGAAGCAATCGGTGTTGCAAAGGCCATACCCGAAGCGGCTGCTACAGCAATCATAAACGTGTACGGGTTAGCATCCATCGTAATTGCTGCCGTCATAGCAATCGGTGCGAATAGAACAGCCGTTGCGGTGTTACTAACAAATTGCCCAAATACAACGGTTAAAACATATACCCCAATTAACACACCGTATGGACCAAAATCACCTAACACGTCGATAATAGCATTCGATAAAATGGTCATCCCACCTGTTTTTTCAAGCGCTGTCGCCATCGGGAGCATAGCTGCTACAAGAACGATGCTTTCAAAATTCATTTTGCCATATGCATCATCCATATTGCGAAGACAACCTGTTATGACCATTAATACAGCACCTATTAATACAGAAATTACTGCATCGAATACTTCAAATATCATCAATCCTACAACGAGTAGCATAATTAATCCTGCAATCCACGCTTTACCATTTGCTGCAGCTAATCCTGCATGCTCGCGTGGTTGTCCAACAACAACAACATCTTGTGTTTCACGTGAAAGTAATTCGATATCCTCCCACGTACCTTGCACTAGGATGGCATCCCCGAAACGTAGCTTTTGTTGTGCCATATCTTGCAGTAAATATGCCCCTTTTCGGTTAATGCCTAAAATATTTAAATTATACTTTTCACGGAAACCAATTTTCCTTACTGTCTCACCTATCAATCTTGAAGTTGGCGTTAATAATACTTCGGCTACACCAATCTTTTTCGAAATAAGCTCCTGCATATCATTATCCGTTAAAATCTCAAGCTGAAGACTATTTTCCATTACGAAATCCTCAACATCTGGTGCTATCCCTTGTATATAAAGAACATCATTTTCATGAATAGTACTTGTCGGACCAGCCATCTCTTGATAAGTCATTGAAAGTAGATTGATTCCCTCTGACGCACGACGTTGAATTTTCATTACATAAATATGATAAGTTGAGGGTAATTTTAGATCCGCAAGTGCTTTTCCGATGATTGGCGAATCACTCGGAACAACAACACGAAATAACTTATCATTTATCGCATAATCTTTCGCCAACTTTTTAGGAGAGAGCTTGTAGTTTACATTCGATTGGGAACGATTTTGCTCATTTGGTAGTAATGTATTGCGTATAAATACTAAGTAAACAATTACTGTAATAGTTGCGATAATCCCAATAGGCGTTATCGTAAAAAATCCTAGTTTCTCGTATCCGTTGTCCACTAATATTTGACTGACAATTAAGTTTGGCGGTGACGCAATTAACGTCATTAGACCTGACATACTAGCGATATACGATAATGGCATTAAAAACTTCGATGGACTTACGTTAATACTCATCGCAATACTAACGACGATTGGCAGCATTAGTGCAACCGTCCCTGTATTACTCATAAACGCCCCTACAGACGCTACAATCACGAGTAGTAAAATAAATAATTTTAGTTCGCTATCTCCTGACCATTTCAATAACAAATTCCCTGCCATACCTGCTAATCCTGTGCGTAAAATCCCTGCACCAATAACAAATAGCCCGGCAATCATAATAACAACAGAATTCGAGAATCCAGCTAACGCTTCTGCCGGCGTTAAAATACCTAAAATAACAAATGCTAAGAGCGCCATAAGCGCAACAAGATCACCACGTAAACGATTGGTCATAAATAACAAAATCGTCACAGCTAAAATAATAAAAGTAAATGTAAGTTGCACAATGTCTGTACCCTTTCGTTATATATTCAACTGTTATTGTATACGAAAATACCAAAAAGGTCGCTCTTTCACACATCAATATGTTTAATACTATGTATTTCCCTACAAAATTTGTACAGCACTTTATTTTCAATTAGATATCTCTATTTTCAACACAGGCGCAGTGAAAACTCCTTTTCCTCCCCTTCTTTTTATACTAAATAAGCTTTATTTCACTGTCCATCTTAAGAAGAAAAGCTTTTACTACGGTCTTTCAAGCTGCACTTCATATATGAAAAGACTTAGCCTTTTATGAATAAAATTCACTTAATTTTCAAGGATAAAAACTTCTTTATAAGAATTATTATAATTTAGTAGAAATTCTGATTTGTATTTGGTATATTAATTGACGAAGAGTTTTTCAAAACATTTAAGGGGGAACTACTCATGACAAACGAACGTTTAACGACAATCACTGGTGCTCCAGTAGTATCAAACGATGACGTACAAACAGCTGGCCGCCGTGGCCCAATTCTTTTACAAGATGTTTTCTTAATCGAAAAATTAGCTAACTTTAACCGCGAAGTAATTCCTGAGCGTCGTATGCACGCAAAAGGTTCAGGTGCATTCGGTACTTTCACAGTAACAAATGACATCACTAAATACACTAAAGCAAAAATGTTCTCAGAAGTTGGTAAAAAGACAGAAATGTTCGCACGTTTCTCAACAGTTGCTGGTGAGCGCGGTGCAGCAGATGCAGAGCGCGATATCCGCGGTTTTGCATTAAAATTCTATACTGAAGAAGGTAACTGGGATATGGTTGGTAACAACACACCTGTATTCTTCTTCCGTGATCCATTACACTTCCCAGATTTAAACCACGTTGTAAAGCGTGATCCAAAAACAAACATGCACAACGCAAACTCTAACTGGGATTTCTGGACTTCATTACCAGAGGCATTACATCAAGTTACTATCGTAATGTCTGACCGTGGTATTCCAGATGGCTACCGTCACATGCACGGTTTCGGATCTCATACTTACTCAATGATTAATGAAGCTGGCGAGCGCGTATACGTGAAGTTCCACTTCCGTACACAACAAGGCATTAAAAACTTAACTGATGCACAAGCTGCAGAAGTAATTGGTAAAGACCGTGAATCTGCACAACGTGACTTATTCGAGTCAATCGAAAAAGGCGATTTCCCACGTTGGAAAATGTACATCCAAGTGATGACTGAGGAACAAGCACGTAACTCAAAAGACAATCCATTCGATTTAACAAAAGTTTGGTACAAATCTGAGTACCCATTAATCGAAGTTGGTGAGTTCGAATTAAACCGTAACCCAGAAAACTACTTCGCTGATGTTGAGCAAGCTGCATTCGCTCCATCTAACGTAGTACCTGGTATTTCATTCTCACCAGACCGTATGTTACAAGCGCGCCTGTTCGCTTACCAAGATGCAACTCGTTACCGTTTAGGCGTTAACCACCACCAAATTCCAGTAAATACACCAAAATGCCCATTCATGGTTTACCACCGCGATGGAGCTGGCCGTGCTGATGGAAACCGTGGTTCAGCATTAACGTACTATCCAAACAGCTATGGTGCATTACAAGGTCAACCACAATACAAAGATCCTGCATTAGCTCTTGACGGTGCTGCTGACATCTACGACTTCCGCGAAGATGACAACAACTACTTCGAGCAACCAGGTAAGTTATTCAACTTAATGAATGACGACCAAAAAGCTCAATTATTCGCTAACACTGCAGCGAACTTACAAGGCGTTGAAGAGTTCATCCAACGTCGTCACATCTTACACTGCTACTTAGCTGATCCAGCTTACGGTGAAGGTGTTGCAAAAGCTTTAGGATTAACTTTAGACGGTATGGATCTTTCTAACCCATACGCTCAATCTACAGTATCTAACGCTTAATAA
>JBJEFO010000144.1:0-18369 GCA_051874135.1 Lysinibacillus sp. | reverse complement strand
TTGGTGGCTGCCGAGGGAGTCGAACCCACGACCTTTCGGGTATGAACCGAATGCTCTAGCCAGCTGAGCTAGGCAGCCAAAATTAACAACAAAGATTATATTAATATTAAAAGAGAACAGAGTCAAGCATTTTTAAAAAATAATTTGTTAATGTATTTATTTATCATAATAATAAAGTTTCCGTCGAATAATTTTTTGAGTCATCTTATATAAACGGACAAAATTCATTCCTTGACTTTTTTATAATAAACCCTATATAAAGGGGGTTGGAAAGTGGTTACAATTCAAGATTTACGTCAATTATCGAAGGGGAATAGTGAACAATTTACGGGAAATGAAAAGAAAATCACTTTCTTCATGCAGCTGACTTTTTTAGGGGTGAGCTTTTTTTTAGCGAGGTCAGTCTTTTTTGAAGCAGCTGTTCCGTTTTTTGTTCCATTTTGGGCAATTGTCGTTTCGCGTTATCGCCACTTAAAATGGACTACATTAATAGGAGGGACTATTGGGGCACTTACACTTGGATTTGGACAATTTGTTATTATTTTTTTGCAGTTATGTGTGTTCCAACTTTTAAGGAAAATAATAAAGTTGCCGCTCCCTGTGCTTGTTATGTTAGCAACTATAGTCGTCCAAATTTGTTGGCAAGGAGTAGCCTATAGTGGTTGGCCACCACTCCTTATACAGTTTTATGTTGGTTGTGAAGCTGTACTAGCGATGCTGATGACGATTTTTTTGCAGCTTACATTATTGCCGCCACATCGATTTTGGACATCCGAATGGACTTATGAGCGTACGGGGGCAGCCTTCTTTATAATTGCAGCGATGCTAACAGGAATGTCGTCTTTTACATTATCTGTATTTAATTTGGCTATTATTTGTTTACATCTTCTGATTTGTGTTGCTGCATTTGTCGGAGGTGTCACACTATCAACTGTGATTGCCACTATTTTAGGTACAATTGTCGGAATGGCTCATTTATCGTTTACGGGTATGCTAGCCTTATATGCATTGACGGGGGTGTTCGCAGGGAGTTGTATGAGGATTGGACGCCTTGGAATTGGGATGGGGAGTATACTGCCGAGTATCTTTTTCTTCTTTTATGATGCAACATTACCACTTGATACGGTGTATTTCGCATCGGTTAGTACAGCGGTCATTGTATTTTTGTTCATTAGGCAGTCGTCTTTAGAGAAGCTGAGAGCTATTTTCTATCCAAAACGAGATGAAGTGTTAATGAAGCGGCAAGAGTGGTTAACGAATCATATGACACAGACAATTGAACAATTCCAGCAATTTGTATTTTTTATGAAAGATCTTGTATTTGACCGATTTACCGAACAGTCTATCCAACCGAAAAAGATAGAGCCATATAATGTGTGCCAAGATTGTTTTCGCTATGAACGTTGTTGGGAAGATGAACAAAGTATGGCTGAACAAATAGCCCAGTATTATCGTGCAAAAACAGCCCAAAAGCCGATTGCAATAGGACAGGCTGAAGAGGTTATCCGGCTAAGATGTATAAAGTCATCCAAGCTTTTACAGGAACTTCAGACGGCGTTGTATAATGAACAGATGAATAATCAACTTTTTCATGGGAAGAAAATGATTGCGTTGCAGCTGCAAGATGTTAGTCAGCATCTCAGCCGATTGCTACAACAAATACAAGTGGAGTCGGTGTCCTTTGAATCACTAGAAATTGAATTGCTAGAACGATTCCAAAGTGCGCAGTTAAACTGCTTTCAAATTGATATTTTGTCTAATGAGGTAGGACAAAGACGTATTGTTTGTTCTGTCACAATGAAAAATGTAGACCAAGCTATATCTATTAGTGAGCGCATAATTTTACCGATTTTATATGAGCGCTTTGCAGAGCCTTTTTATGTAGAGCGCATTACTTATAAAGAATCGCCATTTCCGTATGTGGAAGTGCGTGTAAAGTCATCCGTACGATTTTCTGTAGAGAAAGGTATTTATAGTCAAGCAAAGTATAATACTTCAGGTGATGCACACGAGATTTTCCCGATTCATGATGGATTAATGGCCATTATGTTATCAGATGGCATGGGGAAGGACCGTCGTGCACGACAAGAGAGTGATACGCTTATTCGAATGTTGCGTGAATGTTTAACGTATAACATGGACCCAGAAACAGCGATGCATACGATTCATTACGTGATGTCGTTGAAACATGAACGTGATGTATATGCAACGATTGATTTTGCACTTATTGATTTACAACATGGCTCGCTTTGGTCATGGAAGGCGGGTGGAATTGCTACGTATATATTACGCGGCAAAGATGTATTAAAAATTGAAGGGAATGCAGCACCGGTTGGATTAATGCCAACTTTTTCAATTGAAACAGAGACCCTCCGTTTAAAAGCAGATGATATTATTGTTATGGCTTCGGACGGTTTGTTTGATGGGGCGAACAATTGGCATGAGCAAGAAAAATATTTTTTCCAACTAATACAGAAAAAAGTGAAACAAAAGCTACCGACGGATGTGCTATTGTACGATGTAATGGAACAATATAAGCAAACTTATGACATTCAGGATGATTGCACCGTAATCGCGTGTAAAATAAAGCATATTAACCCAGAATGGTCTGTGTTAAATTTAGTGTAAGAAGGTGAAAAGATGAGGGATTTTGAGCAAAAAGTGTTGCAGTTTATAGACAGTGAGCATCTCGTAAACGAAGGTAGCCGCCTCCTCATCGCTTGTTCAGGAGGCGTCGATTCAATGGCGCTTCTCACTTTTTTTGATAAGTATAAAAAGATTTTGGGCATTGAGCTATTCGTCGCGCACGTCGATCATATGTTACGAGGCGAACAATCAGCAGGGGATCGCATGTTTGTCGAGCAATTTTGTGAAAGTCGTAATATTCCTTGCTTTAGCACAGCTATACCAATTCCTAATCTTTTGGTAGAGCATGGAGGGAATTCGCAGGCAGTTTGTCGCAAAGAACGATATGCGTTTTTTACGGCAATTATGCAGGAACAGGCAATTGATACCCTTGTGACGGCTCACCATGCGGATGACCAATTAGAATCCATCCTTATGGGACTTGCGAAAGCAGGGACCGTAACAGGGATGCAAGGTATTCATGTGAAGCGTTATTTTACAAAGGGAATAATAATTCGTCCGTTTTTAATGGTTACAAAAGATGAAATAAGGGGATATTTACAAAAAAGCGGTGTAAACTTTCGTGAAGATCCAAGTAATGCAAAAGATGATTACACAAGAAATCGATTCCGCCATCATATTGTTCCACTCTTAAAGGCAGAAAATGAATTTATTGCGCAACATGCAACCCAATTTTCAATGCAACTTATGCAGGATGATGCATACTTGCGTGAGCTTGCACAAGAAGCATATGACCGTTTAGTCAAAAAAAAGAGTGAAAATTGCTATGAAGTTGAAATTACAGCCTTTTTAAAAGAGCCACTTGCTTTACAAAGAAGGCTCATTTTAATACTATTAAACTATCTTTATAACGACACAAACACGTTTCAAAGTCATACGTTATGTACATCCATTTTGAAGATGTTCCAAACGCAAAATGGAAGTTCCATGATTAATTTACCAAAACAGTTTGTTGTAAGTCGGCAATATGGCATGATGTTCTTCCAAAAAGAACGAGAAAAAATGCCGATTTCATCTAAAAAGCTTACTTTAAATGAGTGGAATGAAGATAGGGGTGTTAGATTTTACATAGGAGAGATTTCCCGAATGACTGCCCCAATTAGTGAAAGTGCACAAATTTATTATATAAGTGCCGATGCACTAGCTTTTCCGCTACGATTAAGAACTCGTGAAGTAGGCGATCGCATACAGCTTACTGGCATGAGTGAGTCTAAGCGTTTGTCGAGACTTTTCATAGATGAAAAAGTACCGCTCACAAAGCGGGATGATTGGCCATTAATCGTCGATGCTCACAACGAAATTTTGGCGGTACTCGGATTACGTGTAAGTAGCAAATTTTCTAGGACGAGACGTGCAGGAGATGACTATGTTTTTGTTGTGGAATCAAAAGCGGACTAAAGTGTTTGAACAATCTTAGGAGGAAACAATAATGATTCAAAATGACATTGAAAAAATTATAATTACAGAAGAACAAATTCAAGAACGTATTAAAGAGCTAGGTGCAGAATTAACAGACGTTTATAAAAATGATTTTCCTCTAGCGATTGGCGTATTAAAAGGTGCAATGCCATTTATGACGGACTTAATGAAACGTTTCGATTCTTATATCGAAGTTGATTTTATGGACGTTTCAAGTTACGGCAATGCAACGGTTTCTTCTGGTGAAGTAAAAATTTTAAAAGATTTAAATACAAGTGTAGAAGGTCGTGATGTAATCATTATTGAGGACATTATTGATAGCGGCTTAACATTAAGCTACCTTGTAGATTTATTTAAATATCGTAAAGCAAAATCGATTCGTATCGTAACGCTTTTAGATAAACCATCTGGTCGTAAAGTAGATTTAAAAGCAGATATCGTTGGCTTTGAAGTACCAGACGGATTTGTAGTAGGCTATGGATTAGATTACGCAGAAAAATATCGTAATTTACCTTACATCGGCATTCTAAAACGAGAAGTTTATTCATTTTAGTTGAAAAATATGTAACCGTTTCGACAAAAAACGCGTAAAACGTATTTTATGCAGTGCTTTTCGTTGTATGTAGAAAACATCGTATGTTAAGATTTTACTTATAGTTTTTCTGTAATGTTGTGAGGAGGCTGGGGATGAATCGAATATTTCGATACACCATATTTTATTTGTTAATTTTTCTCGTGATTATCGGGATTTTTGGCACATTCAACGGGGGTAATACACCGACTGAAGAGCTGACGTATCATGAGTTTTTAAAGGCTTTAGATGATGACACGATTGAAGAAGCCATTATACAACCAGATAATGGTGTGTATGTAGTAGACGGTGTTATGAAAGGTGCTGAAGAGGGAGAGCGCTTTACTGTCAACTTACCTCAAAATAACCAAGTGTTAATGGAGCGCTTAACGGATTTACAGAAGGCGTATCCAGATGTACTACGTTGGGAGCAAGCACCAGAAACAAGCAGTTGGGTTTCGTTCTTTACGGGCATTATCCCGTTCATTATTATCATTATTTTGTTCTTCTTCCTGTTGAGTCAATCTCAAGGTGGCGGAAATAAAGTGATGAATTTTGGTAAATCAAAAGCTAAGCTTTACGATGACCAAAAGAAAAAAGTACGCTTTACAGATGTAGCGGGTGCTGATGAGGAAAAGGCAGAGCTTGTTGAGGTTGTAGAGTTCTTGAAAGACCATCGTAAATTCACTGAAATTGGAGCTCGTATTCCAAAAGGTATTTTACTAGTAGGTCCTCCAGGTACGGGTAAAACATTACTTGCTCGTGCAGTAGCTGGTGAAGCTGGCGTGCCATTCTTCTCGATTTCAGGTTCTGACTTCGTAGAGATGTTCGTCGGTGTCGGAGCAAGTCGTGTGCGTGATTTATTTGAAAACGCAAAGAAAAATGCGCCATGTATCATTTTCATCGATGAGATTGATGCAGTAGGTCGTCAACGTGGAGCTGGTTTAGGTGGCGGTCATGATGAGCGTGAGCAAACATTAAACCAATTACTAGTTGAAATGGATGGCTTCGGTGCGAATGAAGGGATTATTATCATCGCTGCAACAAACCGTCCAGATATTCTAGACAAAGCTTTATTACGTCCAGGTCGTTTTGACCGTCAAATTACAGTCGGTCACCCAGATGTAAAGGGACGTGAAGCGATTCTAAAAGTGCATGCACGCAATAAGCCACTATCAGATTCGGTGGACTTAGGAGCTGTAGCACAACGTACACCAGGGTTCTCCGGAGCGGATTTAGAGAACTTACTAAACGAAGCGGCACTTGTTGCAGCGCGTAAAAATAAGAAAACAATTACAATGATTGATATTGATGAAGCTTCTGACCGCGTAATCGCTGGTCCAGCAAAAACAAGCCGCGTGTACTCTGCAAAAGAGAAAAAACTTGTTTCGTTCCACGAAGCAGGGCACGTAGTAGTTGGTTTAATGCTAGATGAAGCAGATACAGTTCATAAAGTAACAATCGTACCTCGTGGTCAAGCTGGTGGTTATGCGATTATGTTACCGAAAGAAGAGCGTTTCTTCACAACGAAACAAGAGTTACTAGACCGTATCGCAGGTCTTCTTGGCGGTCGTGTAGCAGAAGAAATCGTACTTGGTGAAGTATCAACAGGTGCACATAACGACTTCCAAAAAGTAACAAGTATTGCCCGCGCGATGGTAACAGAGTACGGTATGAGTGACAAAATTGGTGCAACTCAATTTAGCTCAAGCTCAGGCGGAAATCCGTTCTTAGGACGTGATTTCAATTCTGATCAAAACTATTCTGATCAAATCGCTTATGAAATCGATCAAGAAGTACAGCGTATTGTCAATGCACAGTATGAACGTACACGCCAGATTTTAACTGAGCGACGTGATTTATTAGATTTAATTGCGAATACGTTAATGGAGAAAGAAACATTAAACGCGCAAGAAATCGAGCATCTACGTGATCATGGCGTGCTTCCTCCAGAATCATTAGAAGTGGTGGAAGAAGTACAACCAAAAGAAAATACAGTACAACCAACAGTAGAGGTAGCTGGTACACCAACAATTAACAATGATGTCGTTGGTAAAGAGTCAGGACCAACTACTGCAGATTTACCAAAATCGGAGCCAGAGCTTAACAAAAAGCAAGGCATTGATGAGGATCCAAATCGAGGTTAATATTTAAAGGACAAAGCAATTGCTTTGTCCTTTTCTAGTGGGTAAGAAAATATAAGTTTTTCAAGGAAATCTACAAAGATGCGACATCATCTCACCTTATTTTGAAGCGAAATGTGTTTTTCTAAAACGATTTAATCGTTTGTATGTTATTATTTTTTTACAGAAATAATTGTGAAAAGAATAAATTTGTATTGTTAAAAATACTTGATAGGTGTTGTGGATAATGATTTTAGTACTTGATGCAGGCAACTCAAATATTGTACTTGGTGTTTATGACAATGACCATCTCGCCTTTCATTGGCGTATGGGGACAGATCGTCATAAAACAGAAGATGAATATGCAATGCAGGTCAATGCCTTTTTTACTCATGCAGGAATTTCATTTGAGCAAATTAACGGAATTATTATCTCCTCGGTTGTACCGCCCATTATGTTCGCACTCGAGGAAATGTGCAATAAATATTTTCGTGTAAAACCAATCATTGTTGGACCAGGAGTTAAGACAGGATTAAATATCAAATATGAAAATCCACGTGAAGTCGGTGCAGATCGTATTGTCAATGCAATAGCGGCGCTTCAAGAATACGGTGGACAACCTTTAATTATCGTTGATTTTGGTACAGCAAATACGTACTGTTACATTAACGAAAAGGGTGAGTATATGGGCGGCGCCATCGCACCAGGAATTTCGATTTCAACAGAGGCACTTTATACGAAAGCATCAAAGCTACCACGTATTGAAATTACCAGACCATCCAATATTGTAGGGAAAAATACAGTATCTGCAATGCAGTCGGGTATTCTTTATGGCTTTATCGGGCAAGTTGAGGGCATTGTTAGCCGTATGAAAGCACAAAGTAAGCAGGAGCCGCTTGTTATTGCAACAGGTGGAATGGCGAGCTTAATTGCAAATGAAACAAAGATAATCGATATGGTTGAACCATTTTTAACATTAAAAGGTTTATATATCATCTATAAACGAAATCAATAAGAAATGAGGAATGGCAACATGGGAGACTACTTAGTAAGAGCACTTGGTTATAACGGTCAAGTGCGTGCCTTTGCAGCGCGCACAACAGAAACGGTAGCTGAGGCACAGCGCCGTCACAATACGTGGCCAATCGTATCGGCAGCATTAGGTCGTTCAATGACAGCTGCTGCAATGATGGGAGCCATGTTAAAAGGTGATGATAAGCTTACAGTTAAGATCGAAGGAAACGGTCCGATTGGTCCAATGATTATTGATGCTGATGCAAAAGGGGATGTGCGTGGGTACGTGACAAACCCTCATGTACACTTTGATTTAAATGAACATGGCAAATTAGATGTACGCCGTGCTGTTGGTACGGAAGGCTTTATCACGATTGTAAAAGACTTAGGCATGCGTGATATGTTCTCTGGTCAAACACCGATTGTATCAGGTGAAATTGCAGAAGACTTCACGTATTACTTTGCAACATCAGAGCAAGTACCTTCATCAGTAGGTCTAGGTGTACTTGTAAATCCTGATAATACAATTTTAGCTGCAGGCGGTTTTATTCTACAACTTATGCCAGACTGTGATGAGGAAACAATTGATTCTATTGAAAAACATTTAGCAACGATTGAACCTGTTTCAAAAATGATTGAAAAAGGTATGACCCCAGAGCAAATTTTAGAAGCTGTGTTAGGTAAAGAGGGCAATGTACAAGTATTAAGTACGATGCCTGTAAAATTCCAATGTCAATGTTCAAAAGAGCGCTTCGGTGCGGCGATTCTTGGTTTAGGTGTAAAGGAAATTCAAGAAATGATTGATGAGCAAGGCGGAATTGAAACGCAATGTCACTTCTGTTTAGAGACATATGATTTCTCAGAAGCAGAGTTGCAAGGATTAATAGATGAAATCAATTCACAAAAACATGAATAATCAAACACCACCTAAACAAACGAACGTACCACTAACACAGCGACGCTTAAAAACAAAGCCTGCTTTAATGCTAATGGGGATTTTATTACTTGGTAATGTATTTTGGTTCATGCTATGGATATGGCCATCTGGAGGAGAAGACCAAAGCGGCGGGGAAATCGCCGCGACGGTCGATGGCGACAAAATTACACGTCAACAATGGCTTGCTGAAATGGAAAGCCGTTACGGTAAGGAAACGTTACAAAGTTTAGTAAATGAAAAAGTGATGGAAAAGGCAGCGAACAAATACGACATTAAAGTAACAGATGATGAAATTGATTTAGAAATTGCCCTCATGCGTTCAGCACAAGATACAACGGAGACGGAAAATTTAACAGACAAGCAACTTCGTCAAAAGGTACGTGCGCAGTTAATTTTAGAAAAAGTGCTATCGAAGGATGTTATTATCGAGCAGGAACAAACTTCTACATACTATAAAGAAAATAAATCTTTATACAATATCCCAACATCCTATCGTACAAGCATTATTGTTGTTGCATCAAAGGCAGATGCAGAAGGTGTTGAAAAAGAACTAGCGAGTGGCTCGGAGTTTTCGGTATTAGCACGTGAACGTTCTTTAGATACAGCCTCTGCAAGCTTAGGCGGCGATATCGGGTTTATTACAGAAGAGCAAGATTCCGTTGATCCGGCAATTCGGAAAGCTATTGTAAAGTTAAAAGAGAATGGAGAAAGTAGCATAGTTGCATTAAGTGATGGGCGCTACGCATTAGTTCAGCTATTAGAAGTTGTAGAAGGACAGTCTTTCTCCTATAAAGATGTAGAGGAACACATTGCTCGTGAGTTGGCAATGGAGCAATTGCCAGCAACAGTTGCACCAGAAGTCTTTTGGTCAGAGTTTGATGTTACTTGGTTTTATGGACAATCGAATTAAGTGTTACCGGGTGGGGTGTTCAAAAGTGGAAAACTTTTGGACACCTCTTCTATTTCGCAATTATCTCTTTCACTGTATTACGCCTCAATCAGATAGGATTGTTCAATTATTTCTAACTGTTCAGAAAATTATTTGTAAAAATATTAATCAATTACATTGACAAGGGATTGGTAAATTGTTAAGATACAATTAACAATAAAACCTATTTACTTGGTAGGAATTAAAAGAAGGGAAGAAATGAACATGAGCAAATTAGCAAACTCTGTAGCGGATTTAGTAGGCCGCACACCAATCGTAAAATTAAACAATGCAACAAGCGAAAACGAAGGTACTGTATACGTAAAATTAGAGTATTTCAACCCAGGTTCATCAGTAAAAGACCGTCTTGCATTAGCAATGATCGAAGCAGCTGAAAAAGACGGCACATTAAAGCCAGGTGGCACAATTATCGAGCCAACTTCAGGGAATACAGGTATTGGTCTTGCAATGATCGCTGCTGCAAAAGGTTACAAAGCAATCTTAGTAATGCCTGAAACAATGTCTTTAGAGCGTCGTAACTTATTGCGTGCTTACGGAGCTGAGCTAGTATTAACACCAGGTCCAGAAGGTATGAAAGGTGCAATTGCAAAAGCAGAGGAATTAGCAGCTTCTGAAGGTTATTTCTTACCACAACAATTCAAAAACGCAGCAAATGCTGAAATCCACCGTTTAACAACGGGTCCAGAAATCGTGGAAGCATTTGATTCAGAAGGTTTAAAACTTGATGCATTCGTAGCAGGTATCGGTACAGGTGGTACAATCACTGGTGCAGGTCAAGTATTAAAAGAGAAATTCCCAGAAATCGAAATTATTGCAGTAGAGCCAAAAGATTCTCCGGTATTATCTGGTGGTAACCCTGGTCCACATAAAATCCAAGGTATCGGTGCAGGTTTCGTACCGGACGTATTAAACACAGAAATTTATACTTCTGTTTTCCCAGTTGACAACGAGGTAGCATTCGAAAACGCACGTAAAGTAGCGCGTGAAGAAGGTATTTTAGCTGGTATTTCTTCAGGTGCAGCAATTTACGCAGCAATCGAAACAGCAAAACGTTTAGGTAAAGGCGCTAACGTACTAGCAGTCGTACCATCAAACGGTGAGCGTTACCTATCTACACCTTTATATCAATTCGAAGACTAATTTTTACATTTAATATAAGTTTTCAAGGCGCGGCGAAAAAATCGTCGCGCTTTTTATGTTCTTGTTAGATTTATTTCATCTTTTCGAGTTTAATAGTAAGTAATTGCAGAAAAAGTGGAGGACTCTTAAAAATGGTGTTAAAAGTTGAATCGTTATCATTTTCGATGACGAAGGATGAGTTTTTTTATAGTTTCAAGGAGCAAACGGCGAACGAAACAGCCTATGCATTTTTAGAAAGTGGGCGTGGCGGTCATTATTCGATTGCAGCGATAAAACCATTTGCAACAGCAAGATCTACGGAAGATGGTTTGTATATAAGCTGGCAAAACGGAGAAACAGCATTACGTAAAGGGGAAGCATTAGCGCAGCTAGAATCGTTTATAAATGAATATAGCATCACAAAAGATATGAATTTACCCGTTTTCCAAGGTGGTGCTATTGGTTTTATTTCTTATGATTATGTGCGCACAATCGAAGTATTACCAAGTGTCGCGGAAGATGATTTACAAGTGCCTGATTTGTTCTTTTATTTATTTGATCACTGGGCTGTCCATAACGTAAAGGACGATACGGTGACACTGATGAAATTAACGATTAGCGATGTCGACCTAGAGCGCTGGGCAAATGACTGGCAGCACCATGCGGAGGAAGGATTGAAAAAGCGTTTATTCGAACAGGAAAAGGCGGTTGAAGTAAAGCCAGATGAAAGTGAATTAATCGTTTCCTTTTCAGGGCAAGCATTTGAAGGCGCTGTACGAAAAATCCAACAGTATATTGGACAAGGTGATGTGTTCCAAGTAAATTTATCGGTTCGTCAGGCAAAGCAACTACAAACAACACCGGTAGCGATGTATGAGGCGGTGCGTTCGTTCAATCCATCACCATATATGGCTTTAATCGGTAGTGAAGAGTTCGCTGTCGTAAGTGGTTCACCTGAATTACTAATTAAACGTGATAGCAAAGAATTGTCTACTCGACCGATTGCAGGGACGCGACCTCGTGGTAAATCTGATGAGGAAGATATAGAGCTCGCGAATGAACTTATTCACCACGAAAAGGAACGAGCGGAACACGTCATGCTTGTCGACTTAGAGCGTAATGATCTTGGCAAAGTATCGACATACGGTACGGTAGAAGTAAATGAATTTATGGTCATTGAACGCTACTCTCATGTCATGCATATCGTTTCGAATGTACGTGGTCAATTAGCAGACGGTAAATCAAATACAGATGTCATTCGGGCGATGTTCCCGGGCGGTACAATTACCGGGGCGCCTAAAATTCGTACGATGGAAATTATTGAAGAGCTAGAGCCTGTTCGTCGCGGCTTATATACAGGTTCTATCGGCTGGATTGGCTATACAGGCGATATGGAATTGAACATTGTCATTCGTACAGCTTTTATTAAAGACGGGATGGCATATATTCAGGCTGGAGCTGGGATTGTCATTGATTCGATTCCGGCTAATGAATTTACCGAGTCATTAAATAAAGCGAAGGCAATGTGGCAAGCAAAAGCGATGGCAGAAGGAGCATTACAATGATTTTAATGATTGATAACTATGATTCGTTTACGTATAACTTAGTGCAATATTTAGGGGAGTTAGGTGAAGAATTGTTAGTAAAGCGCAATGATGATATTTCGTTAGCTGAAATAGAGGAACTTGCGCCGAAAATGATTGTCATTTCACCGGGACCATGCACACCAAATGAAGCGGGAGAAAGCTTACGCATCATTGAACATTTCGCTGGAAAGCTACCGATTTTAGGTGTGTGCTTAGGGCATCAAGCGATTGGACAAGTGTTTGGTGGTAAAGTTATTAAAGCAGAAAGATTAATGCATGGTAAAACATCACCTGTGCATCATGCAGGAGTCGGTTTGCATATGAAAAACGCCAATCCATTTACTGCAACACGCTATCATTCGTTAATTGTAGAGCGCGAATCTTTGCCTGATTGCTTAGAAATTACTGCTTGGACAGAGGAAGGCGAAATTATGGGTCTTCGCCATAAGGAATATGCAATTGAAGGGGTACAGTATCATCCTGAATCTATTATGACAGAAGACGGTAAACAATTATTGCGCGAATTTATTGCGTTATATGTTAAATAAGGGGGTGGAGCGTATGCTTTGTTGGATGAACGGACACTATGTGGAATCCGAAGCACTTCGTATTTCGCCATTTGACCATGGCTTTTTATATGGCCTTGGTTTTTTTGAGACATTTCGCACGTATGATGGGCATGTACCGTTTTTTGAAGATCACTATAATCGTTTAAGTGAAGCACTTCAGCACTTTCATATCGAAATGCCTTATACGATAGTTGATTTTGAAGAAGTAATCAAAACGTTGAACAAGGAAGAACAAGGTGACGGCTATTTCCGCCTGAATGTATCAGCTGGTGTACATGATATTGGATTGCAGCCAACGATTTATAATGAACCGACTGTTATCGTGTTCCGAAAACCATTAATAGAGCGTCCGCGGGGCAAAGAAAAAGAAGCAATTTGGTTAAAAACGCCGCGCAATACAGCTGAAGGTATGATGCGTTTTAAAAGTCATCACTACGGTAATAATGTGCTAGCGCGTTTTGAAGTACCTAATTTAGCGGATTATGAAGGGTTTTTTCTAACAGAAACGGGTTTTATTGCGGAAGGAATCACATCAAATATTTTTTGGGTGAAAGATGATATACTTTATACGCCTTCTTTTGAAACAAGTATTTTAGGTGGTATTACGAGAAAACAAGTAATACAACTTGCTGAAAATCTAGGTTTCATTGTAAGAGAAGGCACGTATAAAGCGGCGGAGCTTGAGCAAGCAGCTGAATGTTTTGTAACGAATGCGGTGCAAGAACTTGTGCCAATCTATAAAATAGGAGACAACATGTTTAAAGGTGCAGCAGGACAAGTTTATCGGAAACTGCACGAGACATATGTTGATGAAATTTTACAACGGATAAAGGGAGAATAACGATGCTACAACACTATCCGAAACCGTTAGTATTAAACGGAATCACACTAGATTACACAAAAGAAACGTTTATTATGGGGATTTTAAATGTAACGCCTGATTCATTTTCAGATGGCGGTAAATATAATTCAGTAGAAGCGGCACTTGAGCAGGCGAAAAAAATGGTAGCAGACGGGGCTAAAATTATTGATGTAGGTGGAGAGTCGACACGCCCTGGCTACGAGCGCATTTCAGATGAGGAAGAAATTGCGCGTGTTGTACCAGTCATTAAAGCTTTGGTGCGGGAAGTACCTGCAATCATTTCAATCGACACGTATAAATCTGCTGTTGCCCGCGCGGCGATAGAGGCGGGGGCGCATATGATTAATGACATTTGGGGTGCCAAAGCAGATCCAGAAATGGCGAATGTCGCTGCACAATACAATGTACCGATTATTTTAATGCATAACCGTCCGAATCAAAATTATAAAAATTACTGGAATGACTTTAAATCTGATATAGAAGAAAGCATTTCTATTGCGAAAAAAGCGGGTGTGCCAGATGAGCATATCATTTTAGATCCGGGTATTGGATTTGTGAAAAACTTAGAGCAAAGTATTGAAACGATGCAACGCCTGGACGAGCTATCAGCAATGGGTTATCCGGTACTATTAGCAACCTCACGAAAACGAATGATTGGCTCGATTTTAAACTTGCCAGTTAATGAGCGTGTGGAAGGGACTGCTGCAACATGTGCATTTGGTGTAATGAAAGGTTGCCATTTAATGCGTGTGCATGATGTAAAAGAAGTAGCCCGTACAGTAAAAGTTATAGATGCACTTGTTGGAAAATACACGGTAGAAGGCGAATTAGCACCGCGTCATTAAGGGAGAATAACGATGGATTATATTCATGTAAGAGATATGCAGTTTTTTGGTTATCATGGTGTTTTACGAGAAGAAACAGTTTTAGGACAACGGTTCCGTGCATCGGTATCACTTGCTGTAGACATTCAAAAAGCCGGTGAAACAGATAACTTGGAACATACAGTAAGCTATGTTGGTGTGTATGATATTTGCAAAGAAGTAATAGAAGGCAAGCCGTATAAACTAATTGAGGCTGTAGCTGAAACGGTAGCAAGTCGGATTTTATCGCAATACGAAGGACAAGTAATGGGCTGTCGCGTAGAAATTATTAAACCGGATCCGCCTATTCCAGGTCATTATAAGGAAGTAGCTGTCGAAATTGTGAGGGGTACGTTCCAATGAATGTAGTGTATTTATCAATTGGCACGAATATGGGGGAGCGAGAGCAAAACTTAAAGCTAGCGGTAAAACTTTTAACAGAAACTGATGGTATAACAGTTGAAGCCGTTTCCTCTATCTATGAAACAGCGCCAGTTGGCTTTATAAATCAAGCTTCGTTTTTAAATATTGCTGTCCGACTCACAACGAATTTATCCGCAGCGGACATGTTAAACGTGTGCCAAGGAATTGAGCAAGAGCTTGGCCGTGTACGTGAGTATCGCTGGGGTCCTCGAATCATTGACCTTGACATTTTACTGTATAATCACGAGAATATTGAAACAGAGAGCTTAATTGTGCCGCACGAACGGATGTTTGAACGTGCATTTGTCCTTGTGCCGTTAGTAGAAATTAGCGACCAAGCAACAGAGCAGTTACGCTCAGCACATGAAGCACTTGCAACAATGGATATACAGAAAGAAGGCGTCGTGCAGTGGAAGAAGGCCGTTACAGTAGAAGAATTCGTGCGTTCCGAAAGTTAAAACGTATTCAGCAAGTTGAGTTTGCGAAACGTATAGGTATTTCTGTTACCACTTTAGGACGTATTGAGCGCGGAGAGAAAACCCCTACAGATGAACAACTTCAAAAAATTGCCGACGAACTCCATATAGATGTAGAGGAATTAATCGGTAAATAACTTCGGGGAGGATAAAACGATGACAAACGAGCAACAAAAGCCGTTTCAAATTGCAAATATCGTAATGGACAATCGCGTCGTATTAGCTCCAATGGCGGGAATTTGTAACTCGGCTTTTCGTCTGACGGTAAAAGAATTTGGCGTGGGTTTAGTATATGCTGAAATGATCAGTGATAAAGCGATTAACTTCCGCAACGAAAAAACGATGAACATGCTTTATATCGATGAGCGTGAAAACCCATTAACACTACAAATTTTCGGTGGCGATAAAGAAAATTTAGTGCAAGCTGCCAAATATGTAGATAAAAACACAACAGCAGATATTATCGATATTAATATGGGCTGTCCTGTAAATAAAATTATCAAATGTGAAGCTGGAGCAAAATGGCTACTTGACCCGAACAAAATTTACGAGATGGTATCAGCGGTAGTAGATGCAGTAGATAAGCCTGTCTCTGTTAAAATGCGTATCGGCTGGGATGAAGACCGTATTTTCGCAGTAGAAAATGCCCAAGCAGCAGAACGTGCGGGTGCTTCCGCCATCGCCATGCATGGTCGTACGCGTGTACAAATGTACGAGGGTAAAGCAAACTGGGATGTATTAGCTGAAGTAAAGAAAAACATCAACATTCCTTTCATCGCAAATGGTGACGTGGAGACCCCACAAGATGCAAAGCGTATTCTAGATCACACAGGTGCAGATGCCGTGATGATTGGTCGTGCTGCATTAGGAGATCCATGGATGATGTATCGCACGGTAAAATATTTAGAAACAGGCGAATTAATGCCCGAGCCATCAATAGCAGAAAAAATCGACGTATGTTTATTACACTTTGAGCGCCTAAAAGCATTAAAGGGTGAAAAAGTAGCGGTTCGCGAAATGCGTAAGCACGCTTCTTGGTACTTAAAAGGGATTCGCGGTAACGGTAAAATCCGTAATGCTATTAACCAAGCTGAGACAGAGGCAGAGTTACGTGCTCTTTTAACAGGTGTTGTAGCTGAGTATGAAGCAGAACACGTAGCGCAAATTGAGGTAGTGTAATCAAGAGGGGTGTCACCACGGTGACGCTCTTTTTCTAAATAATTTAACATGAATTAGTTCGAAAGTGATGAATACACGTGCGAATTTGTGTACAATAAGAAATTATGGACAAAAAGAACCGCCCTTACGCGGATCATTTATAGGGAGTGACAAAATTGTCAAATATCGAAGAATTAAACGACCAGCTGTTGGTTCGTCGCCAAAAAATGGCTGATATTCGCGAAAACGGAATAGACCCATTCGGCAGCCGCTTTGAGCGCACACATTTATCAAATGAAGTAAAAGCAGAAAACGAACAGTTTTCAAAAGAGCAATTAGAAGAAAATCCACGTGAAGTTGTCATCGCAGGACGTATTATGACAAAGCGCGGTAAAGGTAAAGCTGGTTTCGCACATATACAAGACTTAGGTGGCCAAATCCAAATTTACGTACGTAAAGATGCAATCGGTGACGAAGCATACGAATTATTCAACAAGGCAGACCTTGGTGATATCGTAGGGATTAAAGGGAATGTATTCCGCACACAAGTAGGAGAACTTTCAGTAAAAGCAACTGAATTTACATTCTTAACAAAATCATTACGCCCAATGCCTGAAAAATTCCACGGCTTACAAGATGTAGAACAACGCTATCGTCAACGTTACTTAGATTTAATGACAAACGAAGAATCAAAAGAAACGTTCATCGTACGCTCTAAAATTATCCGTGCTATCCGTAACTATTTAGATAACAACGGTTATTTAGAAGTGGAAACACCGATGCTACACACAATCGCTGGTGGTGCTGCAGCTCGTCCGTTCATCACACATCATAACGCATTGGATATGGAGCTTTACATGCGTATCGCAATCGAGCTTCACTTAAAGCGTTTAATCGTTGGTGGCTTAGAAAAAGTATATGAAATCGGCCGTGTATTCCGTAACGAAGGTATTTCGACTCGTCACAACCCAGAATTCACAATGATCGAGTTATATGAAGCGTATGCGGATTATAAAGACATTATGGATTTAACAGAAAACTTAATCGCACATGTGGCACAAGAAGTATTAGGTACAACGACTGTACAATACGGCGAAGATACAATCGATTTAGCAGTTGGTTGGAAACGTGTACACATGGTAGATGCAGTTAAAGAAGCAACAGGTGTAGACTTCTGGCAACCAATGTCTGTAGAAGAAGCACGTGCTTTAGCTGCGGAGCACGGTGTAGAAATTAAGCCTGCGCATGAAGTAGGTCATATTATTAATGAATTCTTCGAGCAAAAAGTAGAAGAAACATTAGTACAACCTACATTCGTAACAGGTCACCCGGTAGAAATTTCACCGCTTGCGAAGAAAAATCCAGAAGACGAGCGCTTCACAGATCGTTTCGAACTATTCATCGTACGTCGTGAGCACGCAAATGCATTCACAGAGTTAAACGATCCAATCGACCAACGTGAACGCTTTGAAGCACAAATGGCAGAAAAAGCTGCTGGTAATGACGAAGCACATGAAATGGATAATGATTTCATCGAAGCTTTAGAATACGGTATGCCGCCAACAGGTGGTTTAGGTATCGGTATTGACCGTTTAATTATGTTATTAACAAATTCAGCATCAATCCGTGACGTATTATTATTCCCAACAATGCG
>JBJEFO010000143.1:0-4239 GCA_051874135.1 Lysinibacillus sp. | reverse complement strand
TTGAGGTGCTGTAAATGTTGTAACGTATGATTTTGAATCAAATAAATTTTGAGTCGGTGAACCGAATGAATCGAGTAATGGAGCAAGTGTTGTTTTAAAGTTAGTTGAATGAATCCAAGTATCAAAAGATGCTGGTCCAGCCCATTGTGTAACGACAACATAAATATTTGCTTTTATCGGACGTAAGACGCGGTACGCAATTAATGATGAATCTGCTTTTAGAGGTGCAATACCTTTAATAAGCTGCTCTTCAAATAACGGACGTGATTCATCCATAACCGGTACATTATGCATAGCAACAAATCCGCGCTGTTCAAACTGTCCAGCACCATCAATTACTTCAAATTGACGTGGTGTAGCAAACACCGTTTTTTTATCTGATTCATGCATAATGACCGAATTGCCTTTCCCATGTAATAAAATCATCGGTTCTTTAGCATATTTATTCATTAATCTTTCCATAAATTCAGGTGTGCCGGATGTTAAATAAAATTTCATATGTTTCCCCTCCAGTACTATAGTTATATCCATTTAAAAGGGTATAAAACGCTTTTGTCAAAATCAAGGCACTAGTAAAGAACAATTTTATGACATTTCAGAAAGAAAACTATACAATTGGAAAGGAACAGTTTATATTGATAACGGATATCATTACGTTACAGAATTAAAACATTTTGAGGGGTAGGTACTCGTTCATGAGAGCAATTAACGATACGTTGTTACGTGCAGCGCGAGGCGAAGCGACAGACTATACGCCAGTATGGTATATGCGTCAAGCTGGTCGTTCGCAACCGGAATATCGCGAAATTAAACAAAAATATTCATTAGAAGAAATTACAATGCAACCAGAGTTATGTGCATACGTAACACGTCTTCCTGTCGAACAATACGATGTTGACGCAGCGATTCTTTATAAAGATATTGTGACGCCACTTCCAGGGATAGGCGTTGATGTGAAAATTAAAGCGGGTGTAGGTCCTGTCATCTCAAACCCAATTCGTTCAGCTTCAGATGTTGATAGATTAGGTGAGTTTAATGCAAAGGAACATACGCCTTATGTATTAGAAACAATTAAAATCTTAACGGAAGAGCAATTAAATGTACCATTAATCGGATTCGGTGGTGCACCATTCACTTTAGCGAGCTACATGATTGAAGGCGGTCCTTCTCGTAACTATGCAAAAACAAAGTCATTTATGGTATCACAACCACAAGCTTGGTTTGCATTAATGGACAAGCTTGGTGATATGATTATTGCAGATATTTCAGCGCAAGTTGAAGCGGGTGCAAAAGCAATCCAAATTTTCGATTCTTGGGTTGGCGCATTAAATGTAGAAGACTATCGTGTATTCATTAAACCGGTAATGACACGTATTTTTGGTGAATTACGCAAATTAAATGTACCATTAATTCAATTTGGTGTAGGCGCATCTCATTTAGTAAATGAATGGCATGACTTACCAATCGATGTTGTAGGTCTTGACTGGCGTTTACCAATCCGTGAAGCTGAGGCACGCGGGGTAACAAAGGCGGTTCAAGGTAACCTAGATCCTACGTTATTATTAGCTGACTGGAATGTGATAGAAGCACGTGCAAAAGACATTATTAATCAAGGGATTGCTCATGAAGGTGGTCATATCTTTAACCTAGGTCACGGTGTATTCCCAGAAGTAGACCCAGCTGTATTAAAACGTTTGACAACATTTATTCATGAGTATAGTCGTGAAGCAAAAGCGAATAAAGCATAACTTTAGAGGTGATTATAGATGAAACAAGTACGTGGTTTATTAGTAATGGCATACGGTACGCCATATAAAGAAGAAGATATCGAACGCTATTACACACATATCCGTCACGGACGTAAGCCGAGTCAGGAGCATATCGATGACTTAACAGAGCGTTACCGTGCAATCGGTGGTATTTCGCCACTTGCAAAAATGACAGAAGCGCAAGCACAAAGCTTATGCGAACGTCTGAACGAAGTACAAGATGAAGTAGAATACAAACTATTCATCGGTTTAAAACATATTGAGCCATTCGTAGAAGATGCGGTAGAAGCAATGGTTAATGAAGGCATTACTGAAGCAGTATCAATCGTACTTGCTCCTCACTTCTCGACATTCTCAATCAAGTCTTACAATGGTCGTGCACAAGCGCATATTGACAAGTTAGGTGCAAATCTTACATTAACATCAGTTGAATCTTGGTATGCACAACCGAAATTTATCGAGTTCTGGAAACAAGCGGTGAACGGTGAGTTAGCAAAAATGACAGAAGAAGAGCGAGCAAATGCTTGTTTAATCGTGTCAAATCACTCACTTCCAGAAAAAATAAAATTAGCGGGCGATCCATACGAGGAGCAGTTAATCGAAACAGCTCGTTTAATTGAAGAAGCGTCTAATATTGAAAATGTTGCAGTAGGCTGGCAATCAGCGGGTCAAACACCAGAGCCATGGTTAGGACCAGACGTACAAGATTTAACGCGCGAATTATTTGAACAAAAAGGTTATAAAGCATTTATCTACATACCAGTTGGTTTCGTAACAGAGCATTTAGAAGTTCTTTATGATAACGACATTGAGTGTAAAGTTGTATGCGATGAAATTGGTGCTAGCTACTATCGTCCAACGATGCCTAACACACATCCGTTATTTATCGATGCAATGGTAGACGCAATTAACGATAAATTAGCGAAATAATATAGAGAGTGATGATGAGGGTGACTTTAAAAAGACGAAAGGTAGTCGTAATAGGCGGTGGTATAACAGGCTTAACAGCAGCATTTTATTTACAACAAGCTGCAAAGGGAGGATATCCACTTGATGTAGTCGTTATTGAATCTTCTTTACGATTAGGTGGGAAAATTCAGACGACGCGACGAAACGGATTTATAGTAGAACGTGGTCCGGAGTCATTTATTGATGAGCATGGTAATGTTAGCCGCTTAGCGTATGATTTGGGAATTGCACAAAAGCTAGTTCATAACAACAATGGACAAACATATGTCGCTGTTGGAAAGGAACTATACCCTGTACCGAGCGGTTTATTGTTCGGGCGATCGCCTAAAGTCTCCTCACTCATTACTACTGGTTTAATTTCTTTAAGTGGTAAAATGCGCGCAGCAGGCGATCTGTTAATTCCAAAATCATCTGCTAATCAAGACGAGCCAATTGGCGACTTTTTCAGACGGAGATTTGGCAAAGAAGTCGTAGAAAATTTAGTAGAGCCACTATTAGCGGGAACATTTGCTGGTGATATCGATCATTTAAGTATTCAATCAATGTTTCCGCAATTTTACCAGTTAGAGAAAGAGCATCGGAGTTTATTAATCGGATTAAAAAAGAAAAAGGCAAGCAATAATGCAATTGCACATTTAACGGATGAACCGTTACGCTACGGGACATTTGCAAACGGTTTAGAAACGTTAATTGAAACATTAGAAGAACGATTAGCCCCAAGTACAATTTTAAAAGGGGTTAAAGTAGAATCGATTGATCAATTAACGGACGGCTCGATGAAAATTCATTTGAATAATATTGCGCCAATTCAAGCGGATGCAGTCATTATGACAACGCCGTTTAATGTGGCGAAATCAGTGTTTAAAAAATATGATTTAATGCAAAGTTTACCTAGTATGAACTGTGCAACGATTGCAACTGTGACGATGGCGTTTAAACATGAGCAAATGTCAAAGTATAAGGATGCACTAAATTTCTTCGTATCACGTAATAGCGATTTAACGATTACTTCTTGTACATGGAGCAATCGAAAGTGGAATAATGTTGCACCAGAAGGATATGATTTGCTCCGTGTTTATATAGGACGCGTTGGGGATGAAGCAATTGTAGAGCTATCTGATAGTGAAATTGAAAAAACAGTATTAGCTGATTTACGGAAGGCTATTAATTTGCAGGACAATCCTTTGTTTACTGTCGTGACACGTTGGAAGCAAGCGATGCCGCAATATACAGTAGGTCATGATGCTCGTTTACAACAATTAAAGCAAGAGTTGTATAATGAATTTCCACATATAAAGCTTGTCGGTAGCTCCTACGAAGGGATTAGTATCCCGGACTGTGTAGAGCAAGGGCGCAATGCCGCACAAGAAATGCTAGATATAATATTTAAAACACAAACTGTGCAGTAGAAACTATCTATTGCATAGTTTTTTTGTGGCTAAAACATCAAAATTTAAAATATGGAAGTTCACAATTTTACCGTACATACTTCATTTTTATT
>JBJEFO010000142.1:0-18623 GCA_051874135.1 Lysinibacillus sp. | reverse complement strand
AGCAAATTAAAAACGCCCGCAAATATGCGAGCGTCTATGAGGATTATTTTACTTCATTACGAGTAATAATATGGTCGATTAAACCGTATTCTTTAGCGCGTTCTGCTGTCATGAAGTTGTCTCGGTCTGTATCACGAGAAATTACTTCTAACGGTTGACCTGTTTTTTCAGAAAGAATCGTATTTAACTTCTCACGTAAGAATAAAATACGTTTAGCAGCAATTTCGATTTCAGTTGCTTGCCCTTGAGCGCCACCAAGTGGTTGGTGAATCATTACTTCTGCATTTGGTAATGCAAAGCGTTTACCTGGTTCACCAGCTGCAAGTAAAAATGCACCCATTGATGCTGCCATACCGATACAAATTGTTTGTACTTTTGGCTTGATGAAGTTCATTGTGTCGTAAATTGCCATACCAGCAGTAATTGACCCACCTGGTGAGTTAATGTAAAGTGAGATGTCTTTGTCTGGATCTTCTGCTTCAAGGAATAAAAGCTGTGCAACGATTGAGTTTGCAACGTTGTCATCGATCGCGCTTCCTAATAAGATGATACGATCTTTTAATAGACGTGAGTAAATATCGTATGCACGTTCCCCACGACTTGTCTGTTCAATGACTGTAGGAACTAAAATAGTCATTTAAAATCCTCCTTTGTAAAAGGTAAATTCGAATGCTAAGTGCTGAAAAGGAAAGTACTTATCAGCTGTACCATTATCATACACATAATAGTCAAGGAAGGTCAAATATAAACTCTGACTTTCATAGTTGAAATATCGACAGGTGATTTGTATAATGAATAAGTCATTATAGTTAATAGAAAATGCAACTCGTATTTCTTACTTATGATAAAAATAGTTCATATAGTCCTCGTGGTGTAATGGATAACACTGAAGATTCCGGTTCTTCCGCTGGGGGTTCGATTCCCTCCGAGGGCGCTAAATTTAAGTGTAAACCTTGTATTGATTACAAGGTTTTTCTTTATTTAACAGTGACTATTTAATGTGTAAAAAAATTACTTCAAAAAACGGACATAATTTTGTAAAGAAATAAAGCATAAAAACTAATTTACTTGAAATATGAGACGATTATTAGTACATTAGTAAATGTTGTATTTAGTTACGAGTAACTATGGAAAATGATTGTATTTCAATGAAATACGATATATTTTTTTAGATGCTAGATTGTAGCTAAAGTCACACATAATAATATGCCCAATAACGGGCACCATTTTACTGTTTCAATTATATATATTTAATAGCAATACCTGATTACACCGCGTTAGTTTAGCAGCCTAACGAAGTGTAGGGGAATGAATAGGATAAAATGAAACACTGTACCGATTCATTTTATCCGAAGTTCATTCTTCTTAAACTATTTCTAAAACAATTTAAATTAGATTTATGAAATAAAGAAATTAGGTTTAAGTAAAGTCGTCACGAGCATGTGGCGACTTTTTTGCTTTTTTGCAATTTAATGTAGAAAAAAGGAACGCCCTAACATTTGGATGTAACGAATAATTATTTGAGTTTGTTAATTTTTTTCGGTAAATATGTTATAAAAATGCATCATGATGAAAAAATAATCAATTTTTATAAAATTTACTGTTGTATATAAATTCCGAAATTACTATAATGGTTAATATCAAAATTAAAGACTACAATTTACTGATAACTGTTAGGGGGAAAATAATATGTTTAAAAAAGGTTTATTTAAAATAGTAGCACCATTAGCGGCAGCTTCAATGTTATTAGCGGCATGTGGCGCAGATGATTCTTCAAATTCTTCAAGTTCTTCAGATGGTGAGATTAAAAAGTTAGTAGCAGGTACGGAAGCAACATTCGCACCATTTGAATATATGAATGAAAGCGGTGAAATCATAGGGATTGACCGTGAAATTTTAGATGCAATTGCTGAGGAAACAGAAGTAGAAATTGAAATGCGCAACGTAGGTTGGGATCCATTATTTTCACAAGTGAAAAATAGTGAAATTGAAGTAGGGGCATCAGCTATTACAATTAATGATAAACGTAAAGAAACGTATGACTTCACAATACCATATTTTGAAGCAACTCAAGTAATTGTTGTTAAAAGCGATTCAACAGTTGAATCATTAGCAGATTTAGATGGTCAAAAAATTTCTGTACAAATTAATACAACAGGTCATGAAGCTGCCAAAAAAGCATTCGGTGAAACAAGCACAAATATCGCAGCATTCGAAAACTTACCAGTTGCGATTTTAGAAGTAATCAACGGTTCAACTGCAGCAGCAATCGGTGATAATGCAGTAGTATACGAATACTTAAAAAATAATCCGAATGCAGATTTAAAAGTAATCGAAGATGAAGCATTCGAAAAAGAATACTATGGTTTAATGGTGAAAAAAGGCAACAAAGAAGTGTTAGATATTTTAAACGAAGGTTTAGAAGCAATTAAAGAAAACGGCAAGTTAGCTGAAATTACAGGGCAAGAATTAGAATAAAATTAAGTGGAGGTGTTTCAGGTGGACTTCTTTGATTTTCGCTGGGACATAATCTGGAACTACCGTGAATTTTATATACGTGGTATTTGGGTTACATTATTATTAACAGTTATCGGTTATGCTGGGGGGATATTCTTCGGGGTGTTCCTCGGGCTAGCGCAAACTTCAAAAAATAAATTAATATATTGGCCAGCAAAAATTTATGTTGACGTTTTCCGCGGAACACCAATGCTTGTACAAATTTATATTATCCATTTAGCTTTAATTCCAACGCTGTTTGGGCAATCGTATGGTTGGTTCGTGTCAGGTATTACCGCATTAATTTTAAACAGTGCGGCGTATAATGCGGAGATTTTCCGAGCAGGGATTCAATCGATTGATAAAGGGCAAATGGAGGCAGCACGTTCGCTTGGTCTAACGCATTCCCAAGCAATGCGCAAAGTAATCTTGCCACAAGCGGTACGTCGTATGGTGCCACCGCTTGGAAATGAATTTATTACTCTATTAAAAGATTCATCGTTAGTAAATGTTATTGCTGCTACAGACATTTTATATGCGAGTAAAATGGTTGTCGGTACGTATTCGCGTGTATGGGAGCCATACTTATTCGCTGCATTCCTATACTTAGTATTAACATTTATCGTCACAAAGATTGTGTCGTATATTGAACATCGCTTCAGCATCGACTACAACCCACGTAAGAAGAAAGGGCGTGCCGAGACATGATTAAAGTAGAAAATCTACACAAATATTTCGGTAAGCTTGAAGTATTAAAGGGCATTGATTATGAAATCAATGAAAAAGAAGTAGTTTGTGTAATTGGTCCATCGGGTTCTGGGAAAAGTACATTCCTTCGTTGCTTGAACTTGCTTGAGGAAGTAACGGACGGTGCAATTTATATTGACGGTGTCAAAATTAATGATCCGAAAACGAATATTAATGATATTCGGACGGAAGTGGGCATGGTGTTCCAGCAGTTTAATTTATTCCCGCATATGACGGTAATCGATAATATTACGATGGCACCGATGCAAATTCGTAAATTGAAAAAAGCGGATGCTGAAAAGTTAGCGTTAGATTTACTCGATAAAGTAGGTTTACGTGAAAAAGCACATAGTTTCCCGCAGCAGCTTTCTGGTGGACAACAGCAACGTGTAGCAATTGCACGTGCACTTGCGATGAAGCCAAAAATTATGTTGTTTGATGAGCCAACGTCAGCACTTGATCCAGAAATGGTAAACGAGGTTTTAGACGTAATGAAGGACCTTGCCAAAGAAGGGATGACGATGGTCGTCGTAACACACGAAATGGGCTTTGCACGTGAAGTTGGAGACCGTGTACTATTTATGGACGGCGGTTACATTGTCGAAGAAGGCCATCCAGATGATGTATTCGGTAACCCGCAAAATGAACGTACAAAAGCGTTTTTAGGTAAAGTGTTAAAATAATAAAGAAAAATCCATTCAAGACGAGCGACTTGAATGGATTTTTTTGAGAACATACTATTTCATGAGAAGGATGGGCTACGCTTAGTATGTTTAAATATTTTTGTGGGTGGAATAATAGGGGAATTAATTAGTTAGGCATATTTTTCGCTTTTTCTGCTTGACCGTATGCATTGAGCATAATATTCATATCGGCATTTGATAATTGAGGTACTTGGTAAAGACCGCGTTTATTCATATATAGGGATATTTCATATGCCATTTCTACGCAGTTTGGAACAGAGTCTTGTAATACACGGCGCATAACTGGGTTTGTCGATTCTAGAGCAGCAGTTGTTTTCGCTACTGCACCTGTTTTATGCATGCCAAGTAGCGATCCCGCAATAATGGAATCGTTAATTTCGTTAGCTGATTGAATTGGTTTTTTCGGTTCTCCAGCAGTTAGACCGTATTTGAAATCATTACCGATTTGCATATTGTATGTTCGAGTTGGATGTTTCGGGTCATGTCCTGTTTTGTATGTTTCCATTGTGATGTTGTATTCATCCAGCATAAATGCATATTGGCGATCTAAAATGTTAAGCAGTTCTGGATCTTGAATTTGGTCACGTACAAGAACACATTGATTTAATCCGCTAATCATACCACTTAAAACTTCATGTACATCCAAAATTTCATGGGCGCCATGATTCATAGACATCGGTTGTTGATTGCTTTGCTGCGATTCAGATGATTGATTAAACATATAAGTAAGTCCTCCATTTCTTTTGTAGTACGGTTTTATTATGGTGATTTTTATGTTTATTATGCGTCATCGGAATATAGGAACTAAAACTTTTGTTTACGAAAAAAACGGGCATAATAAGTTTGGTAAAAAAGCAAATCATTATGCTGAAGATGGCGCTGGAAGATAATTGTAACTATAAGTATAATGAAGCAAGAAGGAGTGAATGAACGTGCAAAAAGTAATATTTTATTCTCGCCCGAGTTGCTCACTTTGCGAAGAAGGCTTTTTAACGTTAAAGCTTGTGCAAGAAGAGATTCCATTTAAAATTGAAATTCTTAATATTGAAGACGATGAGGCGTTACATGAAAAATATATGTTGATGATTCCGGTCGTCGAAAAGGATGGAAATGTTATTCAATACGGTCAACTCGATTATGTGACATTGTTAGAAGCGCTTGGAGAATAATAAGCGAAAAAGGTTCTGCTTGAAAAATATTATGCGACGGAACCTTTTTGAATATTCGAAAGTGCGCAATTTATCGTAAGTGGTTAAATTTCATTGCATGAAATTACTATTCAGTATATAATGACGCCGAGGAAATAAATTTTTTTATTCCTAGTGGGACAAAAAATAAATAGTGGGACAAAAATCGTCCTACAGTAGCGGGTGAGCATATGGGCTATTCTTCAGTATTTGATATGAGCCGAAAGTTAATACCGGAAATTGATCTATTATTAAAAAAGCGATTTCGCATATTACAAACCATTCAAATGGCAAGCCCTGTAGGTAGACGTACATTGGCGGATCTTTTGAACATGACAGAGCGTGAAGTTCGAAATGAAACAACGCTTTTACATGATCAACAATTAATAAAAATCAGCCAAAAAGGTATGATTTGTACGGAACTTGGGTATGAAGTAATTGAGCAATTAAAACATCTTTATCATGAAATGTCGGGGCTCGCAAAAAAGGAACAACAAATTGCGACAGCGTACGGCATTGAAAGGGTAATGATTGTTCCAGGTAGCTTTCAAGATGAGGCGTCCCGCGTATTGCTTGGAAAGGAAGGTAGTCAGCTACTTGCTAAATTAGTTCAAGCAAATAGTAAAATTGCGATTACAGGAGGCAGTTCTGTTGCAGCACTTGCACCGTATTTACAGCCTGAAAACCATCTAAAAAGCGCGCAATTTATTGCAGCGCGAGGCGGCATTGGTGAAGAGATGAGTCAACAGGCAAATATTCTGGCAGCGCAATTTGCTAAAGCTTGTCACGCTACGTATAAGACATTGTTTTTACCAGAGTTTTTAAGTGAGCAAGCATATGTAGCGATGAAAGCAGAGCCGAGTGTGCAGGAAATAATTCGTTTATACGAACAGGTCAATGTAGTGATACACGGTATTGGTACAGCTCAAGAAATGGCTGAAAAGCGTGGTAGTTCAGAGGAAGAGACGGCGCTCCTTCGTGAAAAAGGGGCAGTCGCAGAGGCATTTGGCTATTACTTTAATGAAGAGGGTGAAATTGTACATCAACTTCACACAATTTGTATTCAGCCAGAGCATGTAAAAAACAGTGATCACGTCATTGCTATTGCAGGCGGGGCTCATAAGGCACAAGCTATAAAAGCTTACTTAAAATGTGCGGCAAAGCAAACGATTTTAATTATCGATGAAGAGGCCGCAAAAGCAATGTTATTATAAATAGCTTCAAGCTATTTTTAAAATAATTTAATTGGAGGAATTCACATGGCATTAAAATTAGCAATCAATGGATTTGGACGTATCGGACGTTTAGTATTCCGCGAGGCACTAAAACACGATGAGATTGAGGTTGTAGCAGTAAATGACTTAACAGATGCAGGTCAATTAGCGCACTTATTAAAATACGACTCAGTTCACGGTGTATACGAAGGAGAAGTAAAAGCAGAAGCTGATGCATTCATCGTAGACGGTCAACGTGTTCGCGTATTATCTGAACGCAATCCATTAGATTTACCTTGGGGCGAATTAGGGGTAGATGTTGTATTAGAATGTACAGGTATCTTCCGTTCATTAGAACAAGTATCTATGCACATTAAAGCAGGTGCGAAAAAAGCAATTCTTTCAGCACCAGCTAAAGGTGAAATGCCAACGTTTGTAATGGGTGTAAACGAAGAGCAATACGATCCAAATACAATGGATGTAATTTCTAATGCTTCATGTACAACAAACTGTTTATCACCAATTGCGAAAGTATTAGATGAAAAGTTCGGCATTAAACGTGGTATGATGACAACAATTCACTCTTATACAAATGACCAACGCATCCTAGATTTACCACATGCTGACCCACGTCGCGCACGTGCTGGTGCTTTGTCAATGATTCCAACAACAACAGGTGCAGCTGTAGCTGTAGCGAAAGTATTACCACAATTAAAAGGCAAGCTAGACGGTTTCTCAATGCGTGTTCCAACACCGAACGTATCATGTGTTGACCTTGTTGTAGAGCTTGAAAAAGATGTAACTGCTGAAGAAGTTAACGCAGCATTAAAAGCAGCTGCTGAAGGTGAATTAAAAGGTATTTTAGACTACAATGAATTACCACTTGTATCAATTGACTACAACGGTAACCACGCGTCTTCTACAGTTGATGGCTTATCAACAATGGTAATGGAAAACCGCATGGCAAAAGTCGTAGCTTGGTATGACAACGAGGTTGGTTACTCAACTCGTTTAATGGACTTAGCTCTATACGTAACAAAACGCGGCCTGTAATATAATAAGCTAAACGTTTAAAAAGAACGCCAATACATTGAAAATTAAATGTGACATACTTTTGCATGAATTTCGAAAAAGTGTATCACAATGAGAGAAAATGTATTGGAAAAGTATAGCCTTTATGAGACTGAACTATTATAATGTATAAAGGTAAAAGGGCGAGCGGTTTACCGACTCGCCCTTTATTTGTAAAACACGAGGGAGTCGCTTCGTCCTTACAACGCATATATAACGACTTTTGTGAGAGTCTATCATAAAAAAGGTTACTGCCTTTTTCCAAAATTGAAGGAGGGTTTTCTTCATGTTTTTAAAGAAGACAATGGATGATGTAAATGTAAAAGGGAAACGCGTATTTGTGCGTGTAGACTTTAATGTACCGATGGAGGAGGGCAAGATTACGGATGAAACACGTATTCGTGCAGCAATTCCAACAATCGAAGCTTTAGTCAACGCTGGCGCAAAAGTAATTTTAGCTTCGCACCTAGGTCGTCCAAAAGGTGAAGTAAATGAAAATATGCGTCTTACAGCAGTTGGTGAGCGCCTTTCACAATTAATGAATCGCCCTGTCAAAAAATTAGATGAATCAATCGGTGAAGCAGTAGAAAAAGCTGTAGCAGAAATGCAAGATGGCGATATCGTCTTACTTGAAAACGTACGCTTCCATAAAGGTGAAGAAAAGAACGACGAAGAGCTAGCAAAAGCATTCGCTAAATTAGCTGATGTATATGTAAACGATGCATTTGGTGCAGCTCACCGTGCACACGCTACAACAGAAGGTATTACGAAATTCGTTGACACAGCTGTATCTGGTTACTTAATGCAAAAAGAATTAGACGTACTAGGAAAAGCACTTTCAAACCCAGAGCGTCCATTCACAGCGATTATCGGTGGTGCAAAAGTAAAAGATAAAATCGGTGTAATCGAAAACTTACTTGAAAAAGTAGATCATTTAATTATTGGTGGCGGTTTATCATACACATTCATTAAAGCGCAAGGCTATTCGGTTGGGAAATCTCTTTTAGAAGAAGATAAAATCGAATTAGCGCGTGGCTTTATCGAAAAAGCAAAAGAAAAAGGCGTACAGCTACATATGCCGATTGATACGGTTGTAGCAAATGAGTTTTCAAAAGATGCAGAAACGCAAGTTGTTGATATCGACAGCATTCCAGAAGGTTGGATGGGTCTAGATATCGGTCCAAAAACAGCAGCACATTATGCAGAAATCATTAAAAACTCAAAATTAATCATTTGGAACGGACCAATGGGTGTATTCGAAATGGATAAGTTCGCAGATGGTACAAAAGCGGTAGCAAACGCAATGGCTGAAACAGAAGGCTACACAGTAATTGGTGGTGGCGATTCTGCAGCAGCTGTTGAGAAATTCGGCGTAGCTGACAAGATGGATCATATTTCTACAGGCGGCGGTGCGTCATTAGAGTTAATGGAAGGCAAAGAGCTTCCAGGAATTGTTGCGTTAAACGACAAGTAAGAACGATAAGCAAGGGGGAATTTTAATGCGTAAGCCAATTATTGCCGGAAACTGGAAAATGTATAAATCGTTTGATGAAGCAGTAGAGTTTGTCGAAGCAGTACGTGAGGCGGTTCCTTCAGCAGATAAAGTAGATGCAGTCGTTTGTGCGCCTGCGATTTACTTACCAACTTTAGTTGATATCGCGACGGAAACAGATTTAGCAATCGGTGCACAAAATATGCACTTTGAAAAAGAAGGAGCATTCACTGGTGAAGTGAGTCCTTCACAACTTGCTTCTATCCATGTTGATTATGTCATTTTAGGTCATTCAGAGCGTCGTGAAATGTTCAATGAAACAGATGAAGCAGTGAACAAAAAAGTACGTGCTGCATTAGACAACGGCATTGTACCGATTATTTGTTGTGGTGAAACGTTAGAAGAGCGCGAAGCTGGCGAAACAGTTGCAAAAGTAGCTGGTCAAATTCGTGCAGCGCTTGAAGGTTTTACTGCCGAGGAAGTAGCGCATATGGTCATTGCATATGAACCAATTTGGGCAATCGGTACAGGCAAAACAGCAACAGCTGATGATGCAAACGAAACATGCGGTGCGATTCGTCAAGTCGTAAAAGAGCTTTACGGTGAGGAAACAGCACAGGCAATCCGGATTCAATATGGCGGCTCGGTAAAACCTGAAAACATTGTTGAGCTTTTATCGAAAGAGCATATTGACGGTGCATTAGTTGGTGGTGCAAGTTTACAAGTAGATTCTTATTTAAAATTATTGGAGGCCGGCGAAAATGTCTAAACAGCCAGTTGCATTAATTATTTTAGACGGTTTTGCTTTCCGTGATGAAGTGAAAGGAAATGCCGTAGCACAAGCAAACAAACCAAATTTTGATCGTTATTGGAACGCTTATCCGCATGCAACATTAACAGCATGTGGGGAAGCTGTAGGTCTTCCAGAAGGTCAAATGGGGAACTCAGAAGTAGGACATTTAAATATCGGTGCAGGTCGTATCGTGTACCAAAGCTTAACACGTATCCATAAATCGATTCGTGAAGGTGACTTCTTCCGTAACGAACAGTTTCTTAAGGCAGTAGAACATGCAAAAGCGAATGATGGTAAGCTACATCTTATGGGCTTACTTTCTGACGGTGGTGTGCATAGCCACTACGAGCATTTATTTGCATTATTAAAGCTTGCAAAAGAAAATGGCGTAAAGGAAGTTTACGTTCACGGTTTCTTAGATGGTCGTGATGTTGGTCCAACAACAGCACTTAACTATATCGAAGAAACAGAAAAGCAAATGAAAGAAATCGGTGTCGGAAAGTTCGCATCGATTCACGGTCGTTACTATGCAATGGACCGCGACAAACGTTGGGAGCGCGTGCAGTTAACATACAAAGCACTTGTTGACGGCGTTGGTCCAAAAGCGTCAAGTGCAGCTGAAGGTGTACAAAATAGCTATGACGCTGGAGTAGTAGACGAGTTTGTCGTTCCGTTTGTCATTACGAATGAAGGAAAACCGGTTGCAACGATTGATACAAACGATGCAGTTGTGTTCTTCAACTTCCGTCCAGACCGTGCAATTCAATTATCGACAGTGTTTACAAATGACGAATTTGATGGATTTACTCTTTCTGACAAGCATCCACAAAACTTAACATTTGTGACATTTACACATTACAGTGTAGATGTGAATGCACTTGTTGCGTTTGAAAACCAAGACTTAGTGAATACTGTAGGTGAAGTAATCGCAGCAAATGGTTTAACACAGCTACGTATTGCCGAAACTGAAAAGTATCCACACGTAACGTTCTTTATGAGCGGTGGTCGTGAAGCAACATTCGAAGGCGAAGAACGTATTTTAATCGCTTCACCAAAAGTAGCGACATACGATTTAAAACCTGAAATGAGTGCTTATGAAGTAACAGATGCATTACTTGAAGCGATTGCAGCGGACAAGTTTGATGCAATTATCTTAAACTTCGCTAACCCAGATATGGTTGGTCATAGTGGTATGCTAGAGCCAACAATCAAGGCAATCGAAGCAGTAGATGAATGTCTAGGTAAAGTAGTTGACGCAATCCTTGAAAAAGGTGGCGCGGCAATTATTACAGCTGATCACGGAAACTCTGATGAAGTAATCACTTTAGAAGGGGAGCCGATGACAGCTCATACAACAAATCCTGTTCCAGTCATTGTGACAAAGCCAGGGCTAACATTAGCAGAGGACGGTATTTTAGCAGACCTTGCGCCAACGATGTTAAACCTTTTAGGTGTCGCACAGCCAGCTGAAATGACAGGTAAATCTTTAATTAGTAAAACAGATGCTGAGTAATCATCATCTAGAAAACCATTTTAGAGGAGAATGAAAACAATGCCATTTATTACAGAAGTATACGCTCGCGAAGTATTAGACTCTCGTGGTAACCCAACAGTAGAAGTAGAAGTAACAACTGAATCAGGTGCATTCGGTCGTGCAATCGTGCCATCTGGTGCATCAACTGGTGAATACGAAGCAGTAGAATTACGTGATGGTGTTGCATCTCGTTACTTAGGTAAAGGTGTAGAAACAGCAGTGAAAAACGTAAACACTGTAATCGCACAAGCTTTAGAAGGTAACTACTCAGTATTAAACCAAGTAGTAATCGACCAAACGTTAATCGAGCTTGACGGTACTGAAAACAAAGGTAAACTAGGTGCAAACGCAATTCTAGGTGTATCTATGGCAGTAGCACACGCTGCAGCAAACTACCTTGGCTTACCTTTATACCAATACCTTGGTGGCGTAAACTCTAAACAATTACCAGTTCCAATGATGAACATCTTAAACGGTGGTGCTCACGCTGACAACAACGTAGACATCCAAGAATTCATGGTAATGCCTGTTGGCGCACCAACGTTTAAAGAAGCATTACGTATGGGTGCTGAAATCTTCCACAACTTAAAAGCAGTATTAAAATCTAAAGGTTACAACACTGCAGTAGGTGACGAAGGTGGTTTCGCGCCAAACTTAGGTTCAAACGAAGAAGCAATCACTGTTATCATCGAAGCAGTAGAAAAAGCTGGCTACAAAATGGGTGAAGAAGTACGTTTAGCAATGGACGTTGCATCTTCTGAGCTTTACAACAAAGAAACTGGCAAGTACCACTTAGATGGTGAAGGCGTTGTGAAAACATCTGAAGAAATGGTTGACTGGTACGAAGAGTTAACGTCTAAATACCCAATCATCTCAATCGAAGACGGCTTAGACGAAAACGACTGGGCTGGTCACAAATTACTTACTGAACGTATCGGCGACCGCGTACAATTAGTAGGTGACGACTTATTCGTAACAAACACTAAGAAATTAGCTCAAGGTATCGAACAAGGCGTTGGTAACTCAATCCTTATTAAAGTTAACCAAATCGGTACACTTACTGAAACATTTGACGCAATCGAAATGGCGAAACGCGCTGGTTACACAGCAGTAATCTCTCACCGTTCTGGTGAATCAGAAGATGCTACAATCGCTGACATCGCAATCGCAACAAACGCTGGTCAAATCAAAACAGGTGCACCATCTCGTACAGACCGCGTAGCAAAATACAACCAATTACTACGCATCGAAGACGAGCTAGGCTCAACTGCACGTTTCGAAGGATTAAATTCTTTCTATAACTTAAAATAATACGAATGAAAGCGGGCTCCCAGCTGTGGTTGGGAAGCCCGTTTTTCGCGTTAATAGACAAAACTTGTGTGATAATAGACAAACTTGCTCAGTTAATAGACAAAACTCTCGTAATAATAGACAATTTGGGAACGATAATAGACAAATCTAATCATTTAATAGACAATCTTCAGGAATGATATAAAATCTCCCTCGTTTATCCCCTATTTTTTCAAATCCTAATCTCGATAAAATTTTAGAAGCAACTTGCATCGACTCAATCCCCACAAACTCCCGAAATTGTTGATTCGTAATGCGCTCGCTAATTAATAATCGGTAATCATGCAATGCCCATCGTAAAGCGTTTTTATCACGTGTGCCGCATGTTCTACAGCACCATGAGCCATTTTTATAATCCATCCATGATTTAAAATCACACTTCACACATAATACACCCTTTTTTAAACGGTCCGTATTATTTACGCGGCGTTTTGGAGGATGACGATGAATTAACCCTAACAGGCGATTGCTTACTTGCGCCAATTCCACATCAAGTTCAGGATATTTCAAAAATAAGTTATTAATATACCTACGCAAGCCGGTTAAATGAAAAATAGGGAACCTACGCAACGATTCATCCAACATAGCATTTTGATTGGCGAGAACGACTGCATACTCAACCGGCAACCGAACACGCCAACTATGAAGGAGCCGCTCTATTAACAATTGGTGACGGTAGGCTTGCTCAAATGGATCCGTGAAATTTTCCACGATGCCATCCTTTCGCAAGCGACTAAATTCATGATGATTAGGTTTATATAGCAATGTACCTGTTATATTTTTAATTTCGAGGATGAGCAGAAAATGCGATGTCAAAACAATCGAATCGATTTGATGACCGGAGCCGTGACTAGTTAGTAGTTCAACATTATGAAGAAGGCGATGCGGGTGAGGAATGATAAAATCGGTAAACTCACGATCTATACGCTGTTCACCAAAATACCCTGCTTCTAAGTTATTTAACTCAGTTTGATAATTACTAAAGTGCTCATCGTGTTCATACATGCGGCGGAGTAAAGCTTGCATGTACAAAAGCTGATTTGATTTTGTTCGCTTAAGAACGATCATAAATCACCCCCAACTCTATCATATATACAATAAACAGAAAATTCAATCTATTAAAATGAGTATTTTAGTAGAGTTTAAATAGTAATAATTACAATTTACGTTGACATACTTTCCGAATTTATGTTAAATTAAAAATGTTGTTTATAAAACGTAATAATTACTATTTAAAATAAAAGGGGGAACAAACAATGAGCAAAATTCCAGTAACCGTATTAAGTGGCTATTTAGGAGCGGGGAAAACAACGATTCTAAACCAACTACTAGCAAATCGTGAAGGGCGACGACTTGCTGTCATTGTTAATGATATGAGTGAAGTTAATATTGATTCACAGCTTATTCAAGATGGTGGATTTTCACGTACGGAGGAGAAGCTAGTAGAGCTAACGAATGGCTGTATTTGCTGTACGCTTCGTGAAGATTTAATGATTGAAGTTGAACGCCTCGTAAAGCAGGGGAATATCGACGGACTTGTCATTGAATCGACAGGTATTGCAGAGCCAATTCCAGTAGCGCAAACATTCACTTATATTGATGAAGAAGTAGGGATTGATTTAACGAAGCATTGCGAAATCGACGCGATGATTACCGTTGTAGATGCAGCGCGTTTTTGGCAGGACTACGAAAGCGGGGAAACGTTGCTAGAACGCCAACAAACAGACGATATTTATGATCAACGTGATGTTTCGGATTTATTAATTGAACAAATTGAGTTTGCCGATATTTTAGTCATTACAAAACCGGACCTTGTAATAGACGACCACCTTCAAGCATTTAAGGCGATTTTACAGCAGTTAAACCCGAGTGCTGAAATTCATGTAGCGGAAAAAGGAAACATCCCATTAGCAACATTACTAAATCGACAGTTATTTGATTTTGAAAAAGCAAGTCAAGGGGCTGGTTGGATTAAGGAGCTAAATGAAGAGCATACACCGGAAACAGAGGAATACGGGATTTCATCATTTGTTTATCGTCGACGCCGTCCGTTTCACCCAGAACGCTGGCATCGTTGGTTAGAATTATTCCCGGAAGAAATTGTGCGAGCAAAAGGATTCTTCTGGTTGGCAGGGCGTGATTTTGCGGGGCTACTATCACAAGCAGGCGTATCGTTACAATTTCAAGCAGCAGGTAATTGGCTAGCTGATTTACCTGTGCATGAGCGCGAGCAAATTTTACGGCAAGATCCGGCGATGCAAGAAAAATGGGATGATGAGTTTGGCGACCGTATGACAGAGCTTGTGTTAATCGGTATGGATATGAATCGTGAAGAAATTGAGCGAGAACTGGATGCCTGTTTACTAACAGATGAGGAAATGACACAAGATTGGAAGAAATTTAACGATCCACTACCAAAGTTTGTTGTAGCATCGTAATTTAAAGACATCAGCTCGCGTAAAAATGCGAGCTGATGTCTTTCTAATTATTTTGTAGGAGGTGTTGAAGACGAGCCGTCATTCATGTAAATTTCGCCGTCCTTATAAATCATTTGTTCCGGATAGCGTAAGTTGATAACGGCATCTTGCAATTCTTTTGATGGAGCAGGCGTCAGTAAAGAGACAATGATGTTTGTAGCAAATGCTGCAGTAGCACCGAATATACCTGCACCTGTATCAATAATGCCTAAGATTGTAAAACCGCCATATTTTGCAGCGAAAATATAGGAAAGTGTTACCGTTAAACCAACTAATAAGCCAGCAATTGTTCCTTGTGCATTTGCTCGCTTCCACCAAACACCAAGAACGAGTGCAGGGAAGAATGTACCTGATGCAATTGCGAATGCCCAAGCAACAATTTGTGTGATAGCGCCAGGTGGGTTCAGTGCGATAATACCAGCTAAAAGTGTTGCAACAACAATTGATACACGACCAACAAATAGACGTTTACGCTCGGATGCTTGTGGATTGAATACACGGTAGTAAATGTCATGCGCGAATGAGGAAGAAATAGAAATCATTAAACCACCAGCAGTAGATAGCGCGGCCGCCATCGCACCTGCAGCTACTAAACCGATTACAAACACACCTAAGTTGGCTATTTCAGGTGTCGCCATTACAACGATATCGTTAGCAATGACGAGTTCACTCCATTGTAAGAGACCATCTGAATTTTGGTCGGCAACTTGTAATTTACCTGTATCTACCCATGATTTTGTCCAAGCCGGTAAGTTAGCAATTTGGCTACCAGCAACTTCTGTCATTAGGATAAAGCGAGCGAATGCTGCATAAGCTGGTGCACTAAAGTATAATAAACCGATGAAGATTAATGCCCAAGCACCTGACCAACGAGCAGCTTTCATCGTTGATACCGTAAAGAAACGTACGATTACGTGAGGGAGACCAGCAGTACCACACATTAATGTAAACATAAGTGCTAAAAATTGCCACTTTGTACCGTTCGTAAATGGTGCAAAGTATTCGGATATGCCGAGTTCACGGTCTAATTCGCCCATTTTCGTGACAATTTCGCCATAAGAAATCCAAGGAAGCGGATTGCCTGTTAATTGAAATGACATAAAGATTACCGGTACTAAGTAAGCGATGATTAAAATAATGTACTGTGCTACTTGTGTCCATGTAATCCCTTTCATTCCACCGAATCCTGCATAAAATGCGATTAATACTGCACCTAGCATCGTTGCGATCTTTGCATCAATTTCGAATAGACGTCCGATTACTACTCCTGAACCTGATAATTGACCGATTGAATAAGTGAAACTGATAATAATCGTACAAATTGCTGCAATAATTAATGCATTTTTACTGTTAAAACGGTCACCGATAAACTCAGGTACTGTAAAGCGACCAAATTTACGTAATTGCGGTGCTAGTAAAATCGTTAAGAATAAATAACCGCCTGTCCAACCCATAATGTAAGCTAGTCCATCGTAACCTAGTAACATAATTGTACCAGCCATACCGATGAACGAAGCAGCACTCATCCAGTCAGCACCAATCGCCATCCCATTAAAGATAGGTGGTACGCCACGACCAGCAACGTAGAAATCAGAAGTTTGTTTTGCTGTATTAATGATGGCAATCCAAATATAAAGAGCAAAAGTAGCTAAAATAATAAGCAATGATACTAAAAATTGGCTATCCATATATTTCCCCTCCTTATAGCGCTAATATTGTTTAGTGTTCAGAAACACTATTAGAACCAATATCCTCATTTCGTTTTTCATCAATCCCGTATTTCCGATCGATTCGATCTCCAACAATTGCATTAATGAATAATAAGATGATGAAGGTTGCTAAGGCACCAACTGCACCCATAAAGTAGTGGAATGGGAACCCTAAAATTTGAATATCAGTTAGAGAATCTGCGAATGCAACGACACAATAAGAGACAATAAACCAAATAACGAAGAAAATGACCATATACGTGTTTTTTTCTCGGAAGTAAGCATCAGCGATTTTCTTATCAATCTTTTTCATTTAATCCCTCCTTAAAAATTTTCCCCTTTAAAATTGCCAAAATAAAAATGTGTTAAAAAAACAATCCTCCTTATTCATAAATTTTTATAATATTCTTCGCTTGAGCAAAGAAAATTATTAAGGTTGAGAAATGGTAACAGCTAGCGTAAACCGAAAATGAATTTCAGTGTTTCGCCTAGTGGGAGAGGGACCATGATAATCTTAACGGCCATATAAAAAATCATTGCTACAACAGGTATTGTTAAAAATATGAATCTTTTTTTGATGAGTGCATAAGTTAAGCTTGCAACTGCTAACAAAACAAAAAAGTAAAGCATTCTATCAGCTCCTATTACTAGAAATTTATGTTGATAAACAAAATTTACCTTTTTTAAACTATAAAACAACAAAAAAATGTTGTAAAGCAGAATAAAATGCATTTTTCGATAGATGATATATAGATATAAAGATATAATCATATCATATTGCTGAATAATCAAATAATTGAAGTTATGGCGAGATGATAGAATGCTATATTAACAAAATAAAAAAAATAAATAATTTTCACTGTTCTCAATATGTATGTAACAAAAAGGAAAAATAAAACGACAATGAAGTAAAAAATACTTCATTGTCGAAAAAATTTTTAATCATCTAGATCTTCTTCGTAGGATAAAATAGCACCTGTACGTGCATCAATTTCAAAGTCATATTCGATATTTCCGTTTTTAATTTCAATTTCATATTCATAATCATCGGAATCATATTCAACTTTTGTTACAGTTCCATTTGCCTTTTGTTGGGCGATAGCGATAGCTTGAGCTTTAGTAATAATCCCATTCGTTTGTTTGGATGATGCAGGTGGATTGTTTGTTTGCGTTTTAGCTGTTGTTGCCTGTTGTTCAGTTGTTTTAGGCTTAGCTGTTGGTTCTTGTACTTGCCCTGTCACTTGTTGGGCTGCTGTTTGAGCTGTCACTTGTACATTTGTTACCGCCGCATCTATCTCATTTTCAACTTTTTCAACAGCCTGTTTTACGGAAGATTGAGCCGTGTTGTTAATTACTTTACGCTCTGTAATTGTTACGTCACCAGTCGCTGCATCCACTTCTAAATCGACCTTTTCCGTTGAGCTTACAATTTCAAAATCGTAGTGCGGTACAAAATCATCATGGTCATATTCGAACTCGACGATTTTTCCTTCAAATGCTTTTAGTGCAGCTTCCTTTGCTTGGGCTGCTGTAATTGTTGTTTGTCCCTCAGCAGAACTAAATATTTCGCTTTGTGCTAACGCATAACCACCGATAATGCCTAAAAAAACAGTTGGAATAATGATTAACTTTTTCATCGTCATCTCTCCTCGTTTTGTTGTTAAGTTCATTATAGACAGTGAAGATGAAAGCACTCTGAGAGAAACATTAGAATTTCATGAGAAAATTATAGTTCAACACTAAAATCTGTTCTTGCTTTTAAAAGGTGTATACTCAACAGGGTGTTCTTTGGCATTTGCGCTAGCCGCACGTTCCGCATGAGCCCGCAAAATGCGTGCGGTCTCATTCT